>NZ_KB905105.1:0-212463 GCF_000377825.1 Thioalkalivibrio sp. AKL9
CCGGACCCGCCGCAGCGTCGTCTCGTGCACCTGCCGGGTCCGATGACCGCAGCGTTCGCAGTGCATCCACTGCCGCGTCGGCTTCAGGTGCAACTCCAGCGTGCCGCCGGCCTCCTCCGGCCAAACCGCACGCTCCAGCCGATAGCCTTCCCAGCCGCCCAGCTTCTGCAACGTCTTCTTGTCCAGCATCGCTCCCTCCCGTGTCCTTCCTGGCTCCACGCGAGACTACGATGCCCTTCAGCGGTCGAACACCTCCCCGGTATCCTTCGATGAACCAAAAGAAAAGGGCCCCGGAAGGGGCCCTACTTCACGACCTTCAGTGCCGGCCCCTTGCGCTTCGGGGTCGGCGAATCCTCCCCGCCCCCGTCATCACCAGAGCCGTCCGGAGGCGTGCCCGGACCGTCGTCGTCGGGGCCGGGCCCCGGCTCGCTGCCGAACATCATCCCCTGACCGTTCTCGCGCGCGTAGACCGCGAGCACCGCTTGCATCGGCACAAAGACATCCATCGGGCTGCCCGCGAACCGGGCCGAGAAGGCCACCGCCTCGTCACCGATGTTCAGGGCCTGCACTGCGGTCGGACCGACATTGAGCGTGATCTTGCCCTGGTCGACGAACGCCTCCGGAACGATCACCCCTTCGACTGTGGCGTCGACCAGGAGATGCGGCGTGAAGCCGTTATCCGTAACCCACTCCCACAGAGCCCGGAGCAGATAGGGGCGCGACGAAGTCACAGGCGAAGCTCGCGCTCGGCCTCGGTCAGACTCACCTGGAACGATTCACGCTTGCAGACGCGATCGGCATATTCCTGAATCGCCTGCGGCAACGCCGTCAGATCGATGCCCACGGCGGGAAGCCGCCACATCACCGGGGCGATGGCACAGTCCACGATCGAGAACTCGTCGCTCAGGAAATACGGCTTGAGCTCGAAGATCTCGGCCGAGCTGACCAGGCTTTCGCGCAGGATCTTGCGCGCCTTGGTCAAGCCAGAGCCGGAGGCCTGGTTGACGGCATCGAGACCCTCGTACCAGTCACGCTCCACGCGATAAAGCGCCAGCCGCGCCGCCGCCCGCGAGACCGGATCCACCGGCATCAGCGGCGGATGCGGAAAGCGTTCATCCAGGTACTCGGTGATGACGTGCGTGCCGTACAGGGCCAGGTCGCGATCCACCAGGGTCGGGACCTCGTTGTACGGGTTCAGGTCGGAGAGATCCTCGGGCAGTTCATCGGGCCCGAGATTGACGACATCCACGGCGATGTCCTTCTCCGCAAGGATGATGCGCACCCGGTGGCAACGCACGCAGTCGTGAGCAGAAAACAGGGTCATAACGGAACGACGGTTGGCGACCAGCGCCATGGCTTTCTCCCTAGGGAAACACTGATTGATGTACACGCTCGCGCTCGAGTCGCTTTTGCGTGCGAACAAGGCGCGGTGACTGCCGTGCAGTCATTCTGCACAAAGGAGCCGCAACGCCGTTCCCGCGCAAAAGCGGCCGAGCCCCTGCTTTCAATCGTTTGTGGGGTTGGTACCCCAGGTTCCCCGATCCTGCGTTGCGGCCCTTGCCGGTAGAACCACTACCGGCTGCGCACCGCTCCTTGTCTCGGAAAACCTGGGGTGCCAACGCGAGTGTGTACATTAATCAGCGTTTCCCTGGCCCGGCCGAACGGTTTCCGGTGCCGGGCAGACGGTCAATAACACCGGCGCGCGATCATCCCTGATCGGCGCGCCGGTTACGGTTCATGCCGCCTAGTGTACGTCTTTCCAGTACTCCTTTTTCAAGAAGTAGGCGAGAATCGTGAAGATTCCGAGGAAAATCAGTACGTACAGGCCAATTCGCTGACGATCCAGCTGCATCGGCTCGCCCATGTACGAGAGATAGGTCACGATGTCGCGCACGGCACGATCGTACTCGCTGGGCGTCATCTGGCCGGAGCGCACCAGTTCGAGACGCTCGTTACCATCCTCGTCGACGACCTTTTCCTGCCAGCCCTGCAGTTCCCACAGCACGTGGGGCATGCCGACGTTGGAGAACACGTCGTTGTTCGCGCCCAGCGGGCGCGACTCGTCGATGTAGAAGCTCTTCAGGAAGGTATAGACCCAGTCCTCGCCATTGATGCGCGTGGTCATGGTCAGGTCCGGCGGGACCACACCAAAGGCCTCTTCGCCATAGTCTTCGCTCATGGCGTTGGTCATCAGCGAACCAACGCCAACGGGATCACCGGCCTCGTCGGTGATGAAGATAAAGTTCTCCTCCACCTGCTGCTCGGTCAGGCCGATATCGCGACCCACGCGGTTGTAGCGCATGTACTCGGTCGAGTGACAGGCCATGCAGTAGTTCATGAACAGGTTGGCACCGCGCTGCAACGAGGCCTCGTTGGTCACGTCGATGTTGGCCTTTTCCAGGTCACCGTCGTACCCGGCCGCCGAGGCGGCCGGGACGGTGAACAAAGCCGCAGCGGCCAGGAATGTAGTTGCAATCAGCGTTTTCATTACGAAGTCACCCTTTCCGGAACGGCACGGTCACGGCCCAGGCCACGTGCGAAGGCAGGGACCACCATGGTCACGAACAGATACACGGTCGGAATCAGCCAGGACCACATCAGCAGGCCCGCGCTATCGGGGTCGAAGCGCAGGATGTCGTAGAAGGAGTAGATACCCACCACCACGGCAAACGCGATCAGGCTAAAGACCATGGACCGTTCCTTGCTGAGGAACCACAGCACGAAGAAGAACGCGAAGTAGACCGTGGAGAAGCGCAGGCTCATCTCGCTGACCTCGCTGGTGGCCTGCTGCAGGCCCAGCCATCCGAGGATCACGAAGGCCACCACGAACACCGCCAGGTTGAACTTGGCCGCGAACGAGCGATAGCGCATCGACAGGACCGGGTTGCGATCCAGCCAGGGGATGAAGAACAGCATCACCACCGCGGCGCCCATCGCCATCACACCCAGGAATGGATCCGGCACCGAACGCAGGACCGAGTACATCGAGGTGAAGTACCAGACCGGCGGAATCAGGTCCGGGGTCACCAGCGGATCGGCCGGGATCATGTTGTCGGCCTTCAGGAACAGGCCACCACCGGTCGGGAAGAAGAACATGATCACGGCGAAGACCATCAGGAACACGCCGACGCCCACCAGATCCTTCACGGAATAGTAGGGGTGGAACCGGATGCCATCCTTCGGGATGCCATTCTCGTCCTTGTGGTCCTTGATGTTGATGCCGTCCGGGTTGTTGGAACCCACTTCGTGCAGCGCGATGATGTGCGCGGCCACCAGCATGATCAGGACCAGCGGCAGGGCAATCACGTGCAGTGCGAAGAAGCGGTTCAGCGTGGCGTCGGACAGCAGGAAGTCACCGCGAATCCAGGTCACCAGGTCCGGCCCGATGTACGGGATGGTCTGGAACAGGTTCACGATGACCTGCGCGCCCCAGTAGGACATCTGACCCCAGGGCAGCAGGTAGCCGGCGAAGGCCTCGGCCATCAGTACCAGGTAGATCAGCACACCGAAGATCCAGATCAGCTCGCGCGGCTTCTTGTAGGAGCCGTAGAGCAATGCCCGGAACATGTGCAGATAGACGACCACGAAGAACATCGAGGCGCCAGTGGAGTGCATATAGCGGATCAGCCAGCCCCACTCCACGTCGCGCATGATGTACTCGACCGACGCAAACGCGAGTTCGGCGTCGGGCTTGTAGAACATGGTCAGGAAGATGCCGGAGACCACCTGGATGACGAGCACCAGCAGGGCCAGGGAACCAAAGAAGTACCAGAAGTTGAAGTTCTTCGGTGCGTAGTACTGCGCCAGATGCTCGTTCCACATCTGGGAGAGCGGGAAGCGGGCGTCCACCCAGCCCAGCACACCGCCCTGGATCTTGGTATCAGGATTGCTGGCCATCAGATCGCCTCCCCGTCTTCATCTTCACCAATGACTAGCAAGGTATCGTTCCGATACATGTGCCGCGGGATCACCAGATTGGTCGCCGCGGGCATGTTGCGGTACACGCGACCGGCCAGGTCGAAGCGCGAACCGTGGCAACCGCACAGCCAGCCGCCCTGCCAGTCGGAACCCATCTCGGGATCGCCGATCTCCGGGCGGTAGCTCGGCGAGCAGCCCAGATGGGTGCAGATACCGATGACGACCAGGATCTCCGGCTTGCGCGAGCGGTACTCGTTCTGCGCATATTCCGGCTGCTGGCTTTCCACTTCGGAGTCGGGATCGCGCAGGCGATCGGCCACCTCGGCCAAACCGGCAACCATCTCGTCGGTGCGCCGCACCACCCAGATCGGCTGGCCGCGCCACTCGACGCTGACACGCTGACCCGGCTCGACAGCGGCCACGTCGAACTCGACAGGGGCCCCGGCTGCCTGAGCGCGCGCGCTGGGCTGCAAGGACGCCAGGAACGGGGCCGCGACTGCGGCGACCCCGGCTCCGCCTACGACGGATGTCGCGGCGACGAGGAACCGGCGACGGCCTCGGTTTACGCCTTGGTTTGCCATGTTTGTCTCTCCAAACAACGTGTTGAAATCGTGTTCCCGCGGCCGCAAAGGAGGGCGCGGCTGGCACGCGAAGGGGCTTGCCGCACGCGCGAATACCCATCTGGGCGGGCTGTAAAATGCGATAGAATTCCCGAACACGCTAATAAGGTCAAGTAGATTGCCGCCTTAAGACCGAGCATTGCACTCGGTCTCACGCCCCCGAAAACCTTATAAGCAGTTGATTATAAATTTGCTTGTTCCGGGCGCTGCCAACGCCCCGAAACCGCACATTCTGCACCACAATCTCGCAGCGCGCGGCCCGTGGGGGCGACATCGCTCAGGCGGGATTGTCGATCTCGATGAACTCGTGTTCGAGGCCGAAACGCTCCCCGCACCACTGCCCCAGGGCCAGGGCCCCGTAACGTTCGGTCGCATGGTGCCCGGCGGCGAAGTAATGCACCCCAAGCTCGCGCGCCTCGTGGGTGGTCTGTTCGGAGATCTCGCCACTGACATAGGCATCCACCCCCAGGGCCGCCGCCTCGGTCAGTAGCGACTGCGCCCCGCCGGTACACCAGGCGATGCGCCGGATCGGGTGATCGCCGGCCTCCACGCAAAGGGCCTCGCGTCCCAGCACGTTGCTGATGTGCGCCTGCATGTCCGGCGCCGACAACGGGCGGGCGGGGGTTCCGATCTGGCCGACACCGTCCTCGCGCAGTACGCCGTCGATCGCGAACCCCAGGCGTCCCGCCAGCTGGGTATTGTTGCCGAGTGCCGGGTGGGCATCCAGCGGCAGATGGTAGGCCACCAGATTGATGTCGTGCGCAAGCAACTGCCGCAAGCGCTCCCGCTTCATGCCGGTCACCTCCTGCGGCTCGCCCTTCCAGAAGTAGCCATGGTGCACCAGGATCAGGTCGGCCCCGGTCTCCACGGCCGCCTCCACCAGCGCCAGCGAGGCGGTCACCCCGCTGACGATCCGGCGGATCTCGCGCCGCCCCTCCACCTGCAGCCCGTTTGGACAGTAGTCGCGGAAGCGCTCCGGTTCGAGTTCCGCATTGAGTGCCTGCATCAGTTCGTCGCGATCGACCACGGCGGGATCCCCTGTTGAGCGATGATTCGGTATATTCGGCATATGGTGAATTTCTCCCGCTTCCTGCTGCAAGCTGCGCTGACCGGTATCGCCCTGGCGGTGGTGATCGCAGTGTTCTTCCCCGAGATCCTCGGCCGCGGCGACCCAGGTGCCGAGCTGCGGGTCGCCGAGCCGGTGGCTGCGCCTGCCGCAACCGGCGCGCCGGCCAGCTATGCCGACGGCGTACGCCGCGCCGCACCCGCGGTGGTCAACATCATGACCTCGCGCACCATCGACCGCCCGTCCGGCTTCGGCCTGCACGAGTTCTTTGGCCAGCAACTGCCACCGGGCGAACAGGAACAGTCCAGCCTCGGCTCCGGGGTCATCATGACCGATCAGGGGCACGTGCTCACCAATCACCACGTGATCGAGGAGGCCGATGCCATCGCCATCGTGCTGCCCGGCGGCGAGGCCCATCCCGCCGAGATCATCGGCATCGACGCGGACACCGACCTCGCCGTGCTGCGCGTGCGGGTGCCGGATCTGGCCGTGGCCACGGTGGGTCACTCCAGCGACCTGCAGGTGGGTGACGTGGTCCTGGCCATTGGCAATCCGTTCGGGGTCGGCCAGACCGTGACCCAGGGCATTGTCTCCGCCACCGGACGCAACCAGCTCGGCATTAACACCTTCGAGGACTTCATTCAGACCGACGCGGCCATCAACCCGGGCAATTCAGGCGGCGCGCTGATCAATGCCCGCGGCGAGGTCATCGGCATTAACACGGCGATCTTCTCGCGCTCCGGCGGCTCCCACGGCATCGGTTTCGCGATCCCCGTGGACCTGGCGCGCAGCGTGATGACCGACATCATCGAGCAGGGCTTTGTCGCCCGCGGCTGGCTGGGGATCGAGGTCCAGGCGATGAACCGCGAACTGGCCGAGTCCTTCGGCCTGGACACCCCGCGTGGCGTGCTGGTAGCGGGCATCCTGCGCGAGGGGCCCGCGGAAGAGGCCGGCATCCGGCCGGGTGACATCATCACCCACCTCGACGACAGCAGCGTGAACACCCCGCGTGAGGCCCTCAACGTGATCGCCCGCACCGCGCCGGGCGAAACCCTGGACATCCGCATCCAGCGTGAGGGCGAGGACGTCGAACTCTCGGCGACTGTCGTCCAGCGCCCAATCTAACGAGACACCCACCCGGGGTCTTTCTCAGCCGTTGGCCGGCGAGCTGACCGTGGTCAGTACCGCGGTCAGCAGCAGGATCAACGCTACCAGGGCACCCTCCAGCGCAATGCTGCGCCGCAGATGCCGCGGTGCCCCCGCTTCGCCGCGCTCGAAGGCCGGCACCAGCCGCCACTTGTTCGCGGCCGCCAGCAGCAGGAGCAGTGCGACGATCAGCACCTTGCCGATCAGGAACTGGCCATAGCCGGTGGTCAGCAACGGCGTGATGCCACCCAGCAACCACCAGGCGAGAACTACCCCCGCCAACACCAGCAATCCGACCCCAACCATCGCGACCTGCCCGAAACGGGCCAGGATGCGCGCGGCATCCGCACCCTCGGGAGGATGCCCGGCCAGCCGGTACAGTGGCGCCAGCGACGCAACCCAGAAGGCGGCTGCCAGCAGATGCACGATCAGCAAGCCGGCCAACAGAAGACGAGGCTCGCCCACGGTATGCCCCACCTGCACAAAGGCGAACATCACCAACAGCACCCCGGCCAGGCTCAGGCCATAGCCCACCCCTGGCAGACGCCGGGCATCCAGCAGGATCGCCTGGACCAGTAGCAGGCCCGTCACCGCGAGGATCAAGCGGGTGCCCTGCGCGCCCTCGAACACGATCCCCAGCAGCATGGGGTCCATCGCGGAGGCGATAGTGCCGCCCCCGAGATACCCGGCCTGCAACAGCCACTGCAGCATGGCCAGGGCGATCGCCGCCCAGGCCGCGATTGCCCCCGTCCGGGCGAGCACCCGGCGGTCCGGATCGGGCAGATCCGGAAACGCCAGGCGAAACAGCACCGCCCCGGTCGCCAGCAGGGCCCCGAGGTAGAACCCGGCCGTCACGAGGATCATCGCGACGGTCCAGGCCTCCACCCCGGCGAGTGCCGACATCCAGGCCATGGATCAGTCCTCTACCGTGAAGCGGAAACCGTCGGACATCATGTGCCCGTCACGTGCCAGACCGCGCCAGCGCACCTGATAGCTACCGGCCGGAAGCGGCTCCGCAGGCTCCACGAAGTAGCGCTCGGTCGGCTCGTTGCCCGGCCGATTCGCCATCCTCACACGGCCGTTGGGGCCGGTCACGTCGAACTGAGTAATGCGCATCGCGCCATCGAACTCGATGCCGATCGCCTCCGGCGAGCCCTGCACGGTGGCGCCGTCCTCCGGCGTGCTGCCCAAATCGCCCTCATGGGCCAGCAGCGGCATGGCCAGGGCCAGCAGCAGGGCCGCCAGGGCGGCTCGGGTGGTGTTGTGGATCGTGCTCTTGGTCTGCATGTCGTGTCCTCTTGTCGTTTTGTCGTTTTGTCGTTTTGCTGTGTGGCAAACGTTGTTTGAAACAGGTGTGGGTAACACGGAGGGTCCGAATGGACCCTCCGGCCGGTTCCATACCGGAGACTAGTGGTCGTGACCTCCATGCCCCCCGTGACCACCATGGCCGTTCGCGTCGCGGCTGGGGGTCGGCAGCGCATCCGAGCCCTCGCCGGCCAGCTTGCCGCGGCGAACCGGATTGCCGAAGTCCGGGTCATCGCTGACCATCCAGGCGACCTCGCCCTCCGGATGCCAGTACCAGCCCGGGTCACGGAAGTCGCCCGGCTCCAGGTCGTCACGGACCTTGATCAGGGTGAACATCCCGCCCATGCCGATGCTGCCGAAGGGCCCCTGTCCCATGGCCATCGCCAGGGTGTTCTCCGGGCCGGTCATGTGACCGCTGTCGGTATGCTCCTGGTGATCGGCCATGCCGTGCTCGCCCATCGCCATGTAACCAGGGAGGATCGAGCGGATCTCCTCCTCGATACCGGACTGATCCACGCCTAGCGGGTTGGCAATGCCGTGGCCCATCGGGTTCATGGTGTGATGCGACATGTGGCAGTGGAACGCCCAGTCGCCCGGCGGTGCGACGAACTCGATATCGCGGGTCTGGCCGACCGCCACGATCTCGGTGGTCTCCTTGCGCCACTGGTTGCGTGGCCAGCGCCCGCCATCGGAGCCGGTCACCTCGAACGACACCCCGTGCACGTGCATCGGGTGGTTCCACATCGACAGGTTGCCCATGCGGATACGCACCCGCTCGCCGGTCTTCGCCACCAGCGAGTCGATGGCCGGGAACACCTTGGAGTTCATCGACCACAGGTCGAAGTCCACCATGATCGACGGATCCGGCGTGCGCGTACCGGGATGCAGGCCCCAGTTGTGCAACAGGATCGCGTAGTCGCGGTCCACCGGCTCGATCTCGCCATCCTTCGGGTGGATGATGAACATCCCCATCATCCCCATCGCCATCTGCACCATCTCGTCGGCATGCGGGTGGTACATGTGCGTGCCGTGCTGGTTCAACTCGAACTCGTAGACGAAGGTCTCGCCCGGGTGGATCGGCGGCTGGGTCACGCCCTTCACCCCGTCCATGCCCGAGGGCAGGTGGATGCCGTGCCAGTGCACCGAGGTGTACTCGGGCAGCCGGTTGGTCACGTAGATGCGGACACGATCGCCCTCCACCGCCTCGATGGTCGGCCCGGGGGTGGTGCCGTTGTAGCCCCAGCACTTGGCCACCGAACCGGGCGCGAACTCGTGCTCGATCTCCTCGGCCACCAGGTGAAACTCCTTCACCCCGTCGTTCATCGTGTAGGGCAGGGTCCAGCCATTAGGCGTGTGCACCGGCATGTAGCCCTGCTCGGTGCGTTCGCCCGGCGTGTGATCGCCCTCGTTGTGGTGCTCATGACCCGTTTCGGCCATCACCCGGGTCAGGGTGGTCGCCGGCAGCAGGGCGCTGGCGGCAATCAGAAAGTTACGTCGCTTCATCAGTGATGCCCTCCATGCCCGTGGTTGGAATGATCGCGATGGTCCTGATCCTGCTGACCGTGGTCATCGTGATCCATGCCCTCGTGGCCCTCGTGGCCTTCGTGGCCTTCGTGGCCCTCGTGGCCCTCGTGGCCTTCGTGGCCTTCGTGGCCCTCGTGGCCTTCGTGGCCTTCGTGGCCTTCGTGACCTTCATGACCTTCATGGCCTTCGTGGCCTTGGCCATGATCCATATCGTCATGGGCCCCGTGATCCCCGTGGTCCATACCGGAATGCCCTTCATCGCCGTCGCCATGATCCATGCCTCCATGGCCTCCGTGATCCATGGCACCGTGATCGCCATGCCCCATGGACCCGTGGTCCATGGCCGTCGGCTCGTGCTCCAGCTGGGCGGTCGCGAAGGTTCCGGCGCTACCCGGCTCGCCGCCCGGCAACTCGCCGGCCACGGCATGCGCCAGCGCGGCGCGGGCCTGCCAGTAGTCACCCAGGGCCGCGACAGTCTTCTGCCAGGCGGCCAGCTCTTCCTGCTTGATCGCGAGCAGGTCGAACACGTCGTCGAACATGAAGTTCACGCGTTCCTGGAGCCGCTCGGTCGCCAACTCGCGAGCCGGCAGCAGGTCGTCCTGCAGCACGCCGAAACGGTTGCGGTGGTGGGCCAGGCGCTCGAAGTGCTGGTGCACATCATTGGTGACCGCCTGCACCAGCGACTCGCGTCGCGCGTCGCCATCCGCCAGCCGCGCCTCGGCACGGCCAATACCGGCCTGATTCTGGTTGAAGATCGGCAGCGTGAACGAGATGCCCCCGCCCCACAGACGGGTCCCGTCACCCTCGCGCTCAAACTCCAACCCCGGCTCGATATCCCCCATCCAGCGATACCGTCGCACCAGGGCCACCCCTTCGGTCAGCCCTTCCAGGGCATGATCCAGCGCACGCAGATCTAGGCGTTGCTCCAGCGCCTGATCCACCAGGGCCTGGCGCTCCTCGACCTCTGCCAGCGGCAGCGGCAGCTCTTTCGGAAGCTCCCAGTCATCGACCTCGCCCGGCAATCCCATCAGATGCGCCAGACGCAAACGCGACTCGCGTTCGCGCTGCCGGGCGTCCTCGAGCTTCAGGCGCGCCTCGGCCGCGCGGATACGCAGCTGTGCGCGTTGCAGGTCCGGCATATTGCCGGCGTCATAGAAGCGCTCGCCCAGACGCGCGCCCAGATCGGCCGCGCGGGTCTCCAGCCGCTGGACCTCGGTGCGTTGGCGCGCGGCCACGGCGTCATACCAGGCACGTTCGGTGTCGCTGGCCAGCGCGACGATCCCCTCGGCCAGTTGCAACCGGGTGGACTCCCAGTGCGACTGCGCCATCTCCTGGCGCGAGCCGCGCATCAGCAGCCCGGAGATCCCCCAGGCCAGGCCAACGCCGTACTCGTTGCCACCGCCACCCTCGGGGCGCATGACCGACAGCGACAGCGATGGATTGGAAAACTGGGAGGCCTCGACCACGTCGGCCGCAGTCAGATCCAGCTTGGCATAAGCCTGCTGCATGCGCGGGTTGCGCCAGATGGCCTGGTGAATGGCCTCGTCGAGCGTCAGCTCGCCGGAGGGTCGGGGCATCTCCGACTCGGGCAGGTCGATCCCCTGCACCGAGAGGTCCTCCATCAGATCGGACCGGTCCAGCTCGGGCGCGGTAACCGCACAACCGGCGAGAAACAGTACCGACACCACGGGGAGCAGCAATCGGGTTGCTCGCATCGTGAAAATCTCCTTGATTCCGTACTCGATTCCGAACCGCGCGCAAGCGCACGACACGGCCATACTGCCCGCTGCCGGGGGGCACCCAGGCAGCACACGGGCAGGAACCGGCCAAACGGCCGGCATTACGGGATCAGGAGAGGATTGGAGGGCGGTGCAACGCGGCCGTGGAAGGACCACTCTGGAAGGAATGCAGGCTTGCGCCCGGCGCTTCAGTCGCCACGACACTCATGCCGGTAATGGACGGCATGCCCTGACAGTGGCTACAGGCGGCACAGGCAGCCAGACAAGCCGCATCCACGCAATCGGCATGTGCAAGCAGCTCGCTGGCCTGGGAATGTCCCGACGAAGGCGCATGGTCCGAACCATGATGCGGCGACGCGGCGTGGCCCGCCCGGTCACCATGCGCATGGTGAACATGGGCAGCGTCGTGCCCGTGATCGTGGGCCCCGTGCTCGGCGTCGCCCTTGGACTGGGCACTATGCATCGTGTGCCCGGCGTGACCGTCTTCCATACCCACGGCCGCGGCCAGCGCCGGCAGGCCGGCAATCGCCAGCACCAGCATCCAGCACAGCAGTCGGTAGAAGACTCGCTTCACGTCGGTCCGAACCTCGTCTCGAGGGGCGTCGCGCCCCCTATAACCTGACATCAACCTACCACAACCCACAGCCCCCGTAGGTAGCGTGCTTGCACGCGAAGCCCCAGCCAAAGCCGGACGCGGGCAGGGGCTTCGCGTGCAAGCACGCTCCTGCATTCACCCCCAACGCGATCGGCTACGGGGCCAGCGCGCGTTCGATCACGTCGCGCAGGTCGCGCGAGAGTTCGAGTGCGGCCAGACGCTCGAGTTCCGCTCGCATCAATTCACTGCGCACGGTGTCGACCTTGCGCCAGCGGGTCAGCGGCTGGGCCAGGCGTGCGGCGGTCTGCGGGTTCATCGCGTCCAGCTTCTCGACGAAGCCGCCCATGCGGCGGTAGCCCTCGCCGTCGTCCTGGTGGAAGTGGCGTTCGTTGCGCGCCATGAACGGCCCCAGCACCGCGCGCACGCGGTTCGGGTTGGTCCAGCGAAAGCCGGGGTGCTCAAGCAGCGCGTCCAGGCGCTCGAAACCGCCGGCGACCTGGCTGCCCGCCTGCAGCCCGAAGTACTTGTCCAGCACCAGCGGGTCGTCGCGGTAGCGCTTTTCGAAGTCCGCCAGCAGCACCTGGCGCGCCTCGTGGTCCAGCTCGTTGACCGCGTTCAGTGCGCCCATGCGCATGGTCTGGCTGCGGGCCTTCTGGTACTGCGCCAGGGCCTCCGGCACCGCGGCCTGGTCGCGCGCGGCGACGCGCAGCGCCAGCAGCCGGTTGCGCAGCTGGCGCCGGCCCATGGCCTCGGCGGTGAACGCACCGTTGTCGACGTCATCCAGCTTCGGCTGGATCTGCTGCATCGCCTCGGTCAGCGGCATGTACAGGCGCTTCTCCAGGTCGTCGCGCTCGTTGCGCAGGCGCACCGGATCCACGCGCTCGAACAGCTCGGCCAGCTCGCGGGTCGGCGGCAGCTGCAGGATGGTCGCCAGCAGCACCGGCTCGATCGCCTCGTCGCGCAACAGCGCTGCCAGGGCATGCTCGATCGCCGCCTCCAGCGCGGTATCGGCCGCATCGTGCTCGATGCGTGACCGGATCGCGCGGCGGAACAGCGTCTGCGCCGCCTCCCAGCGGGCGAAGGCGTCGTCGTCATAGGCCAGCAGGTGGGCCAGCTCGTCCACGCCCTGGTTGGCGTTCAGGATCACCGGGGCGGAGAAGCCGCGCAGCCAGGAGATCGCGGCTGGCGAGTCGGACAACTCTTCGAAACGGAAGGTCTGCTCGCCCTCGCTGAGCTCCAGCACCCACTCGTCCTGCACCTCGCCACCCTTCTGGTGGGCCGTGATGCGCCGTCCTTCGGCATCCAGAAAGGCCACCCGCATCGGGATCACCACAGGCTCCTTGTGCTCCTGCCCAGGAGTTGGCGGCGTCTCCTGCGTGAGCGTGATGCGCGCCTGGCCACCGGGGCCGTCAAACGACGTCGCGGCCGTGACCCGCGGGGTGCCGGCCTGGGTGTACCAGCGCTTGAATGGCGTCAGGTTGCGCCCACTGACCTCGGCCATCACCGCCACGAAGTCGTCAGTGGTCACCGCCTGACCGTCGAAGCGCTCGAAATAGACATCCAGCCCACGGCGGAAGGTCTCGCGCCCGATCAGGGTGCGCAGCATGCGAATCAGTTCCGCGCCCTTTTCGTACACCGTCAGGGTGTAGAAGTTGTTGATCTCGGCGTAGTGGTCCGGACGCACCGGGTGCGCCAGCGGGCCGGCGTCCTCCGGGAACTGGAAGGCGCGCAGCATGGCCACGTCGTCGATGCGCTTCACGCCAAACAGGGTGCAGTCGGTGGTGAACTCCTGGTCACGAAAGACCGTGAGCCCCTCCTTCAGCGACAGCTGGAACCAGTCGCGGCAGGTCACGCGGTTGCCCGACCAGTTGTGGAAGTACTCGTGGGCGATCACCGACTCGATGGCGACGAAGTCGTCGTCGGTGGCGGTGTCGGGGCTGGCCAGCACGTACTTGGCGTTGAACAGGTTCAACCCCTTGTTCTCCATCGCCCCCATGTTGAAGTCGTCCACCGCGACGATCATGTACACATCCAGATCGTATTCGCGGCCGAAGGCCTCCTCATCAAAGCGCATCGCGCGCTTCAGCGAGGCCAGCGCGTGATCGCAGCGATCGGCGTTGTGTGCCTCCACGTACAGCTCGAGCTGAACCTCGCGCCCGGACATCGTGGTGAAGGTGTCGCGCTGGCAGGCCAGATCCCCCGCGACCAGCGCGAACAGGTACGACGGCTTGAGGAACGGGTCCTCCCACACGGCGTAATGCCGGCCACCGTCCAGTTCGCCGGCCTCGACGCGGTTGCCGTTGGCCAGCAGCACCGGGTACTGCGCCCGATCCGCCTCCAGGCGCACGCGGTAGGTGGTCAGCACATCCGGGCGATCGGGGAAAAACGTGATGCGGCGAAAGCCCTCCGGCTCGCACTGGGTGCAGAGGTTGCCGCTGGAGGCGTACAAGCCCTCCAGCGCGGTGTTCTGATCCGGGTGGCAGCGGCTGACAATCTCCAGCCGCGCGGCCTCCGGCAGGCTATGGAGCAGCAAGCCCTCGGCGTCCTGTTCCAGCAAACCCTCGGCCGGCTTGGCGCCGTCCACCGTGAACGAGACCAGTTCCACGCCATCGCCATACATGCGCAGCGGCGCATCCGGCTCCACCGCCTCCGGGTTGCGCCGCACCGCCATGCGCGTCGTCACCTCGGTGGCTGCTGCCGCCAGATCAAAGTCCAGCTCCAGGCTCTCCACCACAAACGCCGGCGGCTGATAGTCGTTCAGATAAACCGCCAGGGGGCTCGCATCACGCATTCCAAACTCCAAATCAAAAGCACTGCACAAGGTTTAACACGCCGGCGCGGCCTCAGCCCCAAACCCGGACCACCACCCCGTCATTGCGAGGCGCCGAAGGCGCCGCGGCAATCTCCCAAAACTGGCAGAGCGATCGGCCCGCCCTTCGGGCCGGCCTGCGGCCGTTCAACGCGCTTCGAGCTTTTTTGCCACGGCACCGACGGCATCTCGCAATGACAGGCCCGGGAACTGGCACCACGCGTCCAATCCGTTAGCATACCGCGCATGGAATGGATCGATATCTGCTTTAACCTCACCCACGAATCCTTCAACAAGGAACGCGACGAGGTCCTCGAACGCGCCCGCGAGGCCGGTGTCTCCTGGATGCTGATCACCGGCGCCGACGCCCACCAGAGCGAAAAGTGCCTGGAGATCGCCGACCGCTACCCGGACTGCTGCCGCGCCACCCTGGGCGTGCATCCACATCTCGCCAAACAGTGGACCGACGCGATCGCCGCCCGGTTCAGTGACCTCGCCCGCGCGGACGCCAACGTGGTCGCCATGGGCGAGATGGGTCTGGACTACAACCGTGACCACTCGCCGCGGCCGCAGCAGCGCAGCGCCTTCGAGGCCCAGCTGGAACTGGCCGCCGATCTCGGCCTGCCGGTGTTCCTGCACGAACGCGACGCCCACCACGACTTCGCCCAGATCCTGCGCCGCTGGCGCGACAAGCTACCGGCGGCCGTGGTGCACTGCTTCACCGGCGAGGCCGACGCCCTGGCCGAATACCTCGACCTCGACTGCCACATCGGCATCACCGGCTGGGTCTGCGACGAACGCCGCGGCCACCACCTGCACCCGCTGGTCCCGCGCATCCCGCGCGGCCGCCTGATGATCGAGACCGACGCCCCGTACCTGCTGCCGCGCAGCCTGCCCAAGGGCACCGGCAAGAAGATCGGCAACGGCCGCCGCAACGAACCCGCCTTCCTCCCCCACATCGGCGAATACGTGGCCAAACTGCGCGACGAAACCACCGAAGAACTCGCCGCCCACACCACCGCGACCGCCCGAGCCTTCTACAACCTTCCGCCGGCATCAGGCGAGTAATACGGTGAGAGCATCCACCCGGCCAGCTGGTGACAGGAAACACAGCCAGGAACAAGCTATAAAACAGCAACCCCTCAAGGAAGAGGATCCGACATGACCCGGGAAGACGAAACCCCGATCGTCATTTACGAAGATGATGCCGACCACATCGTGGAAGTCCGACTGGACACCGGACGCGATACCGTTTGGTTGACGCAGCGGCAGATGGCCGAGCTCTTTGACACCTCAACCGACAACGTCGGTCTGCATCTCAAGAACATCTACAAAGACGACGAACTCGATGAACCGTCAACTACCGAGGATTCCTCGGTACTTCGACAGGAAGGCGCTCGCCAGGTCTCACGACGCATCAAGCACTACAACCTCGACGCCATCATCTCGGTTGGCTACCGGGTCAACTCCCGCCGTGCTGTGCACTTCCGCCAATGGGCCACCCGCGTGCTGCGCGAACACCTGACCCGGGGCTGGACCCTCAACCGCCAGCGCTTCGAGACCAACGCCCGGGAGCTGGAAGCCGCACTGGAGCTGGTGCGCCGTACCGCCCGCAGCCCGGAACTGGGCGTCGAAGCCGGTCGTGGGCTGGTCGACATCGTCACCCGCTACGCCCAGACCTTCCTGCTGTTGCAGCGCTACGACGAGGGCCTGCTGACCGAGCCCAGGGCCGAGAGTGGGGGCACACTTCCAACACCCGACGAGGCGCGCAGCGCCCTCGCCACGCTAAAGAAAGACCTGGTCGCAAAGAAACAGGCAACCGAACTCTTCGCCCAGGAGCGCGGCGACGGCTTCGAGTCGCTACTGGGCAACCTGGACCAGTCCGTATTCGGCGAACCGGCCTACCCCACGGTCGAGTCCAAGGCGGCGCACCTGCTGTACTTCGTGATCAAGAACCACCCGTTCTCCGACGGCAACAAGCGCAGCGCCGCCTACCTGTTCGTCGACTTCCTGCATCGCAATCACCGTCTCATCAGCCCCGCCGGCGAGCCCGTGATCAACGATGTAGGCCTGGCCGCCCTGACCCTGCTGGTGGCGGAATCCGACCCCGACAACAAGGAAACGATGATCCGCCTGATCATGAACATGCTCGCGCACGAGACCGAAACCGCATGACTCATGTCGCCCCGCCTATCGCGCCAGCCGTGGGCAGCAAGGCTCACCCGTGACCTTGAATGTCTGAGCACACGCCCCGTCAAAGTCATTCTCGGGTCGCGCTGGTCACCGGCGCGGCGCGCGGCATCGGCCTCGGCATCGCCGAGCGCCTGGTGCAGGATGGCTGGAAGGTCGTGCTGGCCGATATCGATGGCCCCGAATGCAAACAGGCGGCCACGCGCCTGGGCCGCGCCGCCCGGGCCATGACCCTGGATGTCCGCAACGAGGATCAGGTACGCGCAGTGATCTGCCGCACGGATGAATGGCACAGCGGCCTCGATGCCCTCGTCAACAACGCCGGCATCAGCGACCCGCACTCCGGCCCCCTGGAAGAACTGGAGCTCGTCGACTGGCAGCGCTGGCTGGACACCAACCTGACCGGTGCCTTCCTGCTCGCCAAGCACGCCCTGTCCCTGCTGCGTCGCCGCCATGGGGCCATCGTGAACATCAGCTCCACCCGCGCCCTGCAGTCGGAACCGGATACCGAGGCCTACGCCGCCAGCAAGGGCGGCCTCGACGCCTTCACCCACGCCCTGGCCATCAGCGCCGGGCCGGACGTCCGCGTGAACGCCATCCGCCCCGGCTGGATCGACGCCCGCAGTCCCGACCATCAACAGGCCGAGCCCCTGTCCGCACAGGACCACGCCCAGCACCCGGCCGGGCGCGTCGGCCAGCCCGCCGACATCGCCGCCCTCACCGTCTTCCTGCTCGGGCCGGACGCCGGCTTCGTCACCGGCCAGATCTGGACCGCCGACGGCGGCATGACCCGCCGCATGATCTACACCGACTGACCGTTTTTTGGGCAGATACACAAACCCTAAGCCCGTAATCGACCTTCCACGCACGCCGTTTCTCCGGGATATTCGGCAATTACCGCGGCCCGACCCCGTTATGCGGCTCGCGCTGGTCTCGAGAGACTTCCACCCGAGTCAGCTCGGACCGCAGGCTGGAAGCGGGTACCTCGAAACGCTCGAGCGAAGCCCCCCAGCGCAGGTGCTCCGCAAAATCCACGTCAGTTAGCCGATAGGCCCGCCCGAATCGTTCGGTCGGCATCACCCGCTCGCCAACCTCAAGCTCGTTATCCAGCACGGCCAGAACCTGCATCAACGCGTCGCTCGTCGCGTCTCGAAATATGTAGCCCTCGCGGAAACCGAAAAGCTGACGGGCCTGCCCCTGGCTGCGCGCTTCCCAGATATCGACCGCCCGATCGACATACGCCCGGCGATGCACCGCATGCTTCGCCCGTTCCTTGGGGTCGGTCATCCCCTCCGCCTTCAGGCGATCCCGCAGCGCTTTCGTCTTCTCGCGGTGCACGAGCAACGTGCTGACCACCCCAAGGTTCTCCCAGTGGTGCCGGCCGATCAGTGGTGCCGGCCGATCTGATAGGCCCAGTCGGCAAAATATTTCCACGGATCCTGAATTTCTTGGGTCTTGGCCATCAGTACGTTTCCGGTATCAGGTGTTCCATGTGTTGGAGAAACGCCTCGACGGCCGCAGATGGCCGTACAAAACGCTTCGAGAGGTTCGGGCCGGCAATGGTCCAACGCTTCGGGCGGGGTGGATCAACACAGAGGACGTAGACCGGGTTCTTCCTTGGAGCACCGTTCTTCTTCGACTCATGCAGCCCCACACACCCCCCTTGCGGAATCACATGCCAAGGCGCGCGGGTTAGTCGAGATCCAATCACCAGGCCGGCTTCCTCAATCGCCACTTCCGGCCGCATACGGTCCAGCGGGTGAAGATCCGGGTCGTGCGACTCATCGGGAGACTTGAGCCACCCCGCATCAATGCTATCGAGCCCCAGCATCTGCTCACGTGGCCACAACTCCCCCGTTTTCACGCTCACCACGTCCGAGCGGATGTTCGACCCCCGAAAGCATCGGTGCTGATTGCGCAGAATCGACCACCCCTCCACGTACAGCACCGCGTCTTTCACGAACAGCCTCTTCGCCACCAGGTCCCGCTCGGTGATCGCGCCATGGGCGTCCTGGTACATGAAGCGTAATCGATGATCCCCCACCCACAAGTCCATTTTCGCCTCCGCACGAAACCTCGGCTCTACGCCCGAGCATGACCCGGATGTACGCCAGGGTCCACCTTCGGATTTTGAGTCGCCTTCGAGGATCAGACCTTGCCTTTTCCCTTCCAGAAAAGAACATCGGACTAGACGAGGCAACGATGGATCGATTGTGCATTCAGCGGGCCTGGCGCGCGAACGCTCCTGGCCGAACTTGGGCACCCCACCGTCCGAGCGTTGGAGGATCATTCATTCGGTACGAAACTCCCAGCGGGCGCGTTGCCTCGGGCGGCGAGGGCGCGCAGGATGATGGGTCTGTTTACGATTGGAGGGCTGTGCGTATGAAGACTTCGATCATTTTGACGGTGATTGGGCCGGACCGGCCAGGGCTGGTCAGCGCGGTGGCGGCGCGGGCGCGGGCGGCGGGCGGCAACTGGCTGGAGAGCCGCATGGCGCAGCTGGCCGGTCAGTTCGCCGGGGTCGTGCTGCTGGAGGCCGAGGCGGATGCCGCGGACCAGCTGGAGGCCGCACTGCGCGAGCTGGAGGGGGACGGTCTACAGGTCCAGATCCAGCGCGGGAGTGAGCTTCCGGCACCGCCCTGGCACCGGGTGATGCTCGATCTGGTCGGACACGACCGGCCGGGGATCGTGCAGGACATCACCGCCATCCTCTCGCGCCACGGCGTCAGCGTGGAAACCCTGGATACGGCCTGCAAGCCGGGCTCAATGACCGGCGAACCAATGTTCCACGCGCAGGCGCAACTCGGCGTCCCCGAGGACCTGGATCTGGACACCCTGCAGGACGCCCTCGAGGCACTGGCCAACGAACTGATGGTCGACCTCGAACTCCACGACCCGCAACACGAGCCGCCCGAGGCAGCCTGACCTGGAATCCGAGCAAGCTGGATCCCCCTCGCCCGTAACGAGCGCGCCGGAAAGCCGCATCAGGGGCGGCGCGGTGGCGACGAGCGGCGTCGAGGCGGCGGACGAAGTCTTGCATCAGGGTGGTATAGAGCGTCTCGCCGAGGACCTTGTCCTCGATGCCGGCGTCGAGGTTGGGGTTGTCGTTCACCTCGATCACCATTACGCCGCGCGGGGTCTGCTTGAGGTCGACCCCGTAGAGGCCGTCGCCGATCAAGTTGGCGGCCTTCACTGCCGTCTTGACCACCGCGGCGGGCACGTCCACAAGGGCCTGGGTGCGAAAGCCGCCTTCGCGCGGGCCGCCCTTGGCGTCGTGGTTGACGATCTGCCAGTGCTTGCGCGACATCAGGTATTGCGAGGCGTACAGCGGCTGGCGGTTGAGCACGCCGATGCGCCAGTCGAATTCGGTATAAACGAACTCCTGGGCCAGGATCAGATCGCTCTCCTTGAGCAGGCGCCAGGCGATGGATTCCAGCTCGCCGCGGGCGTTCGCCTTGAATACGCCGCGCGAGAAGCTGCCGTCCGGGATCTTGAGCACCACGGGATAGCCGATCGACTCCTCCGCGCGCAGGATGGTCTCGCGGTTGAGGATCACCGTCTTCGGTGTGGGCACGCGATGGGCGGCCAGGCGCTCGGCCAGGTAGACCTTGTTGGTACATCGCAGGATGGAGTCGGCATCGTCGATCACCACCATGCCCTCGGCCTCGGCCTTGCGCGCGAAGCGGTAGGTGTAGTGGTCGATCGCGGTGGTCTCGCGGATGAACAGGGCATCGAACTCCGCCAGCCGCGGCAGGTCGCGCGCCTGGATCAGCTCGACATCCATCCCCTGCTCCTGTCCAGCGCGGACGAAGCGCTTGAGCGTCGCCGGCGTGGACGGGGCCAGGGCCTCGTCCGGGTTGTGCAGGATAGCCAGCTCGTAGCGTGCGCTGCGGGCCTCGCGCCGGCGGCGCCAGGGCTTGGAGAGGTAGCGCTCCAGGGCGGCAAAGAAGGCCGGCTCCTGCTCGGGCTCGAGCGCGTTGAGCGCGAACGGGCGCAGGGCTTGGATCTGCCACCGCCCCTGCAGCCGGAACTCCACCCGGAACATCGGCGCGGGGAACAGGGCGAACAGCTGCCCGGCGATCTCCTGCAGCGCCGGCTCGGCGCACTGGCCGAACAGCACGGTCAGTTCCAGCCGTTCCGGATGCGTACCCTGGCGGCTGCGCCCCAGTACGCGCGCCACACGTTCATCCAGTTCTTCGGTGTCCAGGCTGTAGATCGACTTGCGCGACAGGTCCTGCAGGGTGCGCACGCTGGGGATCACCCGATGCCCGCGCGCCTCCGCCAGCAACGAGCCGTAGTAGCCCGCCGACAGGTAGCGCTGGCTACGGCACAGGTTGATCACCCGCAGGTTGGCCGGGTCGGCGGCGGCCGGGCCGCGCAGGTAGTCGTCGATGGCCATCACCGGCAGGTCGGGGAAGTGCGGCTTCCAGTCCGCCCGGCGCTCGACCAGGATGCGATGCTCAGGCATGCGCCACCCCTGGCGTCTTGCGTGGGCCGACGATCACCGCCGCCTGCAACCCCGCGCGCCCATAGCGCGCCATGCGCTCGAAGTCCGCGCGCGCGATCGGCATGTTGACCGAATCCAGCGCGCGCTCGCCCTGCTCGGTATCCACGAACGGGTCGTGCACGTAGACAAAACGCTCGTCGAACCCGGTCACCGTGACCCAGTGCGGGAAGCGTTCGGCATACAGCCGCACGCTGCTGATCAGCACCACCGGCACCCCGCCCTCGGCAGAACGTGCCGCCAGCTGGGCCACGTTCACCGGACCATGCACCACGGGCACGCCGAGTTGTTCCAGCTCCTCGATCATCTCTTCCTGCACCAGCTGCATGACTTCCTTTTTCTCCACGCTGCGCACCGAATCGGCAAACGCCACGCCACGATCGCGCACCAGCAGTTCCACCTCGAACCCGCGATGGGCGGCCGCCAGCGCCAGCCCGTAGGGCCCGCAACCGCCGTGGCCGGAGGTCATGAATATGGTGGTGGCGTCACGCCACAGGCGCAGCTCCAGGCGCCGGTCCAGCTTGAGTTCGGGGTCGATGGCGCGCATCGCCATCATCAGTGCGGCCGGGCCGCAGGTGAACTCCAGCGTCTGTGAGTAGTACGGCGCGCGCACCAGCGCCGGATCGGGACCGGGCGCCAGCGACTTCTGCAGCCGCAGCGCGTCCATGTGGTCTTCGTAGTAGTCGTCGAGGGTGCCAAAGTCACGGTACCCAAGCCCGCGGAACAGGGCCAGACTGGCGGCATTGTCCCGCCGCACCTCCAGGCGCAGGTCGGTCCGACCGTGCGCCCGCGCCGCGTCCTCCGCGGCCTCCACCAGGCGCCGCCCCAGCCCCTGCCCGCGCGCCCGCGCGCTAACCGCAATCGAGTACAGCCGCGCCAGCGACGTGCCCCGGCTGAACAGCAGCATCACGTAGCCCAGCAGGCCGCTACCGGTCGGGTCCTCCGCCACCAGCGTGGCCGCATGCCCGCGCGTCAACAGGTAACGAAACTGCCGCCGGGAGATACGGTCGATCTCGAACGACGCCTGCTCCAGCGCCACCAGCGCATCCAGGTCCTCCAGTATCGCCGGACGGATCAGGGGCGTTTCCGTAGCGGGCGCGACCCGTTGCTTGACCTGCTGGCTCACGCTCATCTCCCGGCGGCTGCCCGATCCCCATCGTACTCCACGGCCACGCACGGAGTGACGGCGAGCACCGAGAAAAAGACTACTCAGATCCAGCCGTTCTCACTGCCTGGAGCTGCGCGATGACCTGACGGATGCGCTGACGAACCTTGCGGTAGTCGATCTCCCCCCAGACCTGCAGCAACGGGATGAAGTCGGGATCATGGGAGGCTTCGACGAGATCCAGTAAGCGCCAGATCATCGACCGGTTGCGATCGCGCAGCATCTCCACCTCGAACGGCGGGCCACGCCGGGCGTTCTCGGCCAGCTGATCGAACAGCTCCCGAGCGCGAACCTCCCGCTCGATGGCCCAGCCGCGGTCCGTAAAGATCAGCAAGGGCAATCGGCCCTCGTACTCGATCGCCAGCCAGCCGTCCACAATGGCCCGATCGATCCGCGCGAGGGTCGCGTCTTCGGAAAGGGAGCGGTAGAAACCATGCGCGGGGTTGTCATCCAGGCCGAGTTCCAGGACCTTCTTCGCCCGTGATCCCTTCAATACCTTAGCCAACAGGTTCCGCCCACCGGATATGATCAGGTCGTCCGCCGCGCGGAGGATGGCGCGCAACTCCTCATCCGAGAGATCATCCGGGCAAGGACGCAGTTGCAAGGAGACGCGTTGACGGGAACGGCTCATGTCGCTACACCCTCGAGAGACGCCCCGCTTCTCACCGATCTCAACCGAGCACTTTCCAGGCCACGGCCTGATCGTAAAACACACTCTTGCGGACCTCGCGGGTGCGCTCGAACGGCAGGAGGGAATCGGGCTCGTCCGGGTCGTCGCGCTCTTCGATCAGGCCGAAGGGGTGAGCAAACCGCATGAAGGTTCGAAGGGACCAGACATTGCGCAGCACCTCCTGGGCGTTGAAGGGGCCGTCATACTCATATGCCTCGTCCAGCACCATCGGGAAGGCCCGCGCGAAGGCGTCGATGTAGAACGATACGGGGCGCCACTGATCGCCATAACGTGCAAGCAGATAAAGCGAAAACATCGCCCCCTGCTGGACGGTCGGAAGGGACGGATACCCGTCCTGGTAGGCCCAGTTGAACTCGCGGCTATGCCAGCGCAGCATTTCGCGATAGATCGCCGCCCAGTCCCCACGCTCCAGTTTCTGTTGCGTCGGGCGCACCAGTTGCAGGCGTCCGCGGTATTTCCGCCCAAGCCCGCTCATCTGCACCAGCAATCGGGTCACATGCAGTTCCGGGAAGTCATCCTCCTTGCGGCGCGACCCGGGGCGCCATTCCGGTTCCAGCCCCGCGGCTTCCACCGCGGCCCACGCATCTGCCACGACTCGAAGCGGGAGATTGCCTTTTGGAGTCAACGGGATGCCGTCCTCGGCACGAATGGCATCCGACAACACGCGGAACAGCACACTCATCACGGTGATCGGGCACTCCGCTACACCCTCGGCAAAACTCACCAGATCCGGATGCTCGAACGGCGAATAGAGAAGCGCCCCCATTTGCTCGGGCGACAGACCCGAGAAATCCTCCAGCGCCCGGGCGTTCACCTCGGCGACCGCCGCGGCATCCAGGTCGGCCCCGTCGTCAATGGGCCCCTGCCCCAAAGACCGTTCGATGGCCGCAACAATGGCGTTCACTGCATCCCCACGCGGTCGGTTCGAACCGGATTTCGCCATGGATGGATACCTCGCGACCGCAGATACTGCTCGGCAGTGTTTGAATCAACCTGGAAGACCGACCCTAAACCAGATCACCCCATCCAATCACCCTCCTGATCAGCAACGAGCGTCCGCCCGTCACGGGGGTCATCCGGACGAGGTACAAGGTCCGCACCGGGCCATTTTAATCCGGGCCATTCCGGGAACACCATCTCCCCCGGTCCTGTCATCCCGGCCGGAGCGAAGCGACGAGCCGGGATCTTCCCCGTCAGTGCAACCCCACCGCAGAGACCCCGGATACCCGCTACGCAGTTTCCGGGATTACAAGGCAGGAGGCGCGGTACAACCCCCTTCAGCCGCCGGGCGCTGTACAACCGGGCCCGTACGGTACCGGGTCTGGTGGACGCTTGATGCCAATCAGGATCATCCATCCTTGCCTCGCGAATCACTCAGCGCCGCGGCCAGCCCGCCCAGACCCCGTATCGTGGTCGTGGGCGCCCCACCCCAGGGGTCGAACAGCCTCTGCGCCGACCGGTCGAGCCAGGCCGTGCGCATACCCGCGGCCTGCGCGCCGATCACGTCGAACGGGTTACCCGAGATCAGCCAGGCATCCGCCGGCAAGACATTCGCCCGCTGCAGGAAATGTCGATAGACCCGTGGATCGGGCTTGAAACAGCCGATCTCGTCCACGCTGACGACACCCTCGAAGCGATCCTCAAGCCCGGCGTGGCGCAGCAACCCACTCACCGTCTCTGCCGTCCCGTTGGAAAACGCGAACAGGCGGTACCCGTCCGCGCGCAGGCGATCCAGGGCCGGAGCCGCATCGGTAAAGGCGGGGAGCTGACGATAGCGCTGCAACAGCTCCGCCTCCTGGTCCTGGTCGAGCGCGATACCCAGCGCCTCGCAGCAGTACCGCAACGCCTGCTCGGTACACGTATCGAAGTCCGCATACGCTCCCATCAATCCGCGCCGGAAGGTGTACTCCAGCTGCTTCTCGCGCCAGGCACGCGCCAGCACCGGCGCCCGCTCGCCGATCCAGCCCTCCAGCATCGCCGCGATCCCCTGCGTATCAATCAGCGTCCCGTACACATCGAACGCCAGTGTAGTCTGTCGCATGGATCCCCCCTTCCTCCGGTCGCGAGCATGGCGCATCCCGTCCACCAGATGGCAGTTCTGGACATCGCTGCCTGGCGGCGAAACACTGCGCGTGTCGAGTTCAATTGTCGGGAAATATCCATGACCATGCAGGAGACCATTACCCGGAAGCTGGAGGAACGCTTTGCGCCCGAGCATCTGGAGGTGGTGAACGAGAGCCACATGCACAACGTGCCTCCGGGTTCGGAGTCGCACTTCAAGGTAACCGTGGTATCCGAGGCCTTTCGCAACCAGAAGCTGATCGCGCGGCACCGGCTGGTGAACCAGGCCCTGGCCGACGAGCTGGCCGGCGGCATCCACGCCCTGGCGCTGCACACCCTGGACCCGGACCAGTGGTTCGAGCGCGCCGGAAAGGTCGCGGATTCCCCGCCCTGCATGGGCGGCGACGGCGGCGCGAAGGCCTGAGGTCTTGTCGGTCACTGCCACCCCCACGGCCCACTCGGCCGTGGACGCCATTCTGCGCGCGCGGCTGGAATCCCCCGGGCTGATGGACCTGCTCGGCCAGATCGAGGCGAGCCTGAACGCGGCGGCCTCGCACCCGCCGCTCGCGGGTGTCTCCGAGCACCTGGGCCCGGACCGCCATATCGTACTCTGGCTCATCGACGGCTTTGCCGCCCGTTACCGCCGCCACACGCCGCTGTTGGGCGCGGACCACGTGACCGATCTGGAGACTGTGTTTCCCAGCACTACGGCCACCGCGATCACCAGCATCCTGACCGGCCGCCACCCCGCACGGCATGGCCTGCTCGGCTGGCATACCCGCCTGGCGGCCGCCGAACGCACCCTTACGGTCCTGATGGGCCAGGAGCGCGGCGCCGACGACCACCCGGCCACGCTCGGCTACCGCGAGCTGACCGGCCGCGTGCAGCCCGACCGCCTGGGCGACCGGCTTGACTGCGGCATGACCTTCATCGGCCCGGAATGGATCGGCGGCACACCCTACAACCGCATGATGAGCCGCGGCGCCGACTTCATCGGCTTCGAGGACCTCTCCGAGCTGCCGACGCGGGTGGCCGCGCATGTGAACGCGACGCCGGGCCCCCACTTCACCTACGTCTACTGGTCGGAGCTGGACCATCTGGGCCACGAATACGGCCCGGACAGCCCGGAGGTGGAGCGCCACCTGAAACAGCTGGACCTGGCCTACACCGCCACCTGCGCGCAGATCCAGCGCCCCGAGAGCGTGTTCCTGACCACCGCCGACCACGGCATGCGCACGGTCGAACGCCGCCTGGACCTCCGCGAGCATCCAGCGGTACAGGCCTGCCTGCGCCACCGTCTGACCGGCGAGCCACGCGCCGCCCTCGCCCACATCCGAACCGGACAGCACGCTGACTTCCTGCAGGCACTGGAGCGGGCGTTCGGTGACGATGTCCTGGCCATCCCGCAGGCCGAGTGGCTGGGCCACGGGACCCTCGGCCCCGAGCCGCAACACCCGGAACTGCGCGCGCGGGCCGGCGACTACCTGCTGCTGCCGGTCGAGGACGCCTACCTGGTGGACCCGCCGGCCGACGACGAGGGGCCGTTCTTCATTGGCGCCCACGGCGGCCTGTCCCCGGAGGAACGGCATATTCCCCTGTTTCTTCGGAATATCGGCCAGTCGCGGTAAACTGCCGGGTTCTGTGTCAGTCAAACCGACTGGCGCTGGCTAAACAAGACTGTCCCGAGACCCCATGAACGACACCACCGACCAGACCTACAACAACGCCGCCCAGCACCTGATCGAGCTGGCCAACCGCCTGGCGGATGACGGCCAGGCCGACGAGACCGGTGATGTTGCCGACGGCCTGCTGGCCGGTGCGATCCACTTCTGGCTGTACAGCCGCCAACCGTGCGGCGACCCGTTGTGCGAGGACTGCGCCCCGTTCGCGGATGCCGAGAGCCGGCTGGCCATGCTGCACGAACTGATCGACGAGCTGGCGCGCGACAGCGACTACTTCCATTCCACCACCGACAGCACCGTCGGCCACGCCTGACCCGCCAGCTCGGGGCCCCAGCCGATGCCGGTCACGCCCTTTCGCCCCGCGACCGACACCTGGTTTCGCGAGGCCTTCGAGCAGGCCACTCCCATCCAGTCCCGCGGCTGGCCCGCGATCCGGGCCAGCCACCACTGTCTGCTGATCGCTCCGACCGGTAGCGGCAAGACCCTTGCCGCGTTCCTGAGTGCAATCGACCGCCTGACCGGCGAGCCGGCCCCGGAACCCCGCACCGGCTACTCGGTGCTCTACATCTCGCCCCTGAAGGCACTGGCCACCGACATCGAGCGCAACCTGCGCGCCCCGCTGACCGGCATCACGCGGACCGCCGCGCGCCTGGGCGACCAGTCGGCCCGCGAACCCGTGGTGCACATCCGCACCGGCGACACCCCGCAGGCCGAGCGCCGCGCCCAGGCGCGCGAACCCGGCGACATCCTGGTGACCACGCCGGAGTCGCTCTACCTGCTGCTGGGCTCGAAGGCCGCGGAGAACCTCGAATCCGTCCATACGGTGATCATCGACGAGGTGCACGCCCTGGCCGCCAACAAACGGGGTGCGCACCTGGCCCTGTCGCTGGAACGCCTGGCCGAGCGCTGCGGCGAGGACCCGCAACGCATCGGACTGTCCGCGACCGTGCATCCAGTGGAGGTCGCGCGCGGCTTCCTCGGCGGCGACCGCGAGGTGGAGGTTATCGACGCCGCCGAGGCCCCACGCCTGGATCTCGAGATCCTCGCCCCGGAGGAGCCGCCAGCGGCACACGCACCTCCCACCCTCGAAGCGTCCGAAGGCGCGGACACCATCCCGTCCGGCTCCATCCTCGGCGCGGTCTACGGCCAGGGCACCGGACCACTCCCGGCCACGGGCGGCGACCGTGCCGCGCGCCTGGAGCCGCGCCTGCTGGCGGCGATCCTGGAACACCGCTCGACCATCGTGTTCGTCAACAGCCGCGGGCTGTGCGAGCGCCTGGTCCAGCGCATCAACGACGCCTGGCGCGAACAGCATCCCGAGGACGCCAAAAAGCCCGAAGACCTGGTCGCCGCTCACCACGGCAGCGTCTCCCACGAGCGCCGCGCGGAGATCGAGGGGCGACTGAAGACCGGGCGCCTGCGCGGCATCGTCGCCACCAGCTCGCTGGAACTGGGCATCGACATGGGTGCGGTGGACCTGGTGATCATGGTCGAATCGCCCGGCTCGGTTGCCCGCGGTCTGCAACGCGCCGGACGCGCCGGGCACGGGGTCGGCCAGGTCTCGCGCTCGCTGCTGCTGCCGCGCTTTCGCGGCGACCTGCTGGAATGCGCGGTGATTGGCGAGCGCATGCAGGTCGGCGCGCTGGAACCGATCCATGCCCCGCACAACCCGCTGGACGTGCTCGCCCAGCAGCTCGTCGCGATGGTCTGCGAACGCCCGCGCACGGTGGACGAGCTGCACGCGCTGATACGCCGCGCCGCACCCTGGCGCGAGCTGTCGCGCCCGCTGTTGGAGGCGACCCTGGATATGCTCTCCGGCCACTACCCCAGCACCGACTTCGCCGACCTGCGCCCGTGGCTCGCCTGGGACCGCGCCCGCGACGAGCTGACCCCGCGCCGGGGCGCGGCGCTGGCCGCGCGCCTGAACGCCGGCACCATCCCCGACCGCGGCCTGTACGGCGTGCATGTCGGCGAGGGCGGCCCGCGCATCGGCGAGCTGGACGAGGAGATGGTGTTCGAGCTGAAGACCGGCGAGAACGTGACCCTGGGCGCCAGCACCTGGCACGTGGAGGCGATCACCCGCGACCGCGTGCTGGTCTCCCCCGCCCCCGGCGAGGTCGGCAAGCTGCCCTTCTGGCATGGCGACGGCCCCGGCCGGCCGATCGAACTCGGGCGCGCAATCGGCGCAGCGACCGAACGCCTCGCGCGCATGGACCGCGCCGAACGCGCGACCTGGCTCAAGGAGCATGCCCCGCTGTCGGAGGCGGCGGTCGAGACCCTCGGCGACTACATCGACGAACAGCGCGAGGCCACCGGGCAGCTCCCGTCGGACAAGCGCATCGTGGTCGAGCGCTTCCGCGACGAGGTCGGCGACTGGCGCGTGTGCATCCTGACCCCGTTCGGCGCCCGCGTGCACGCCCCCTGGGCGCTGGCCCTGCAGGGGGCGCTGACCAGCACCTCCGGCTTCGAGGTACAGGTGATGTACACCGACGACGGCATCGTGCTGCGACTCGCGGACAGCGAGGACCTGCCGGAGCTGGACAGCCTGTTCCCCGACCCGGAGGAACTGGAGGAGACGGTCACTCGCGAGCTGGGGAACTCCACCCTGTTCGCCAGCGCCTTCCGCGAGAACGCGGCCCGCGCCCTGCTTCTGGTGCGCAACCGCCCGGGCCAGCGCACGCCGCTGTGGGCCCAGCGCCTGAAGTCGCAGCAGCTGCTCGCCTCGGTGCGCGAATACGCGAGCTTCCCCGTGGTGCTGGAGACCTACCGCCAGGTGCTGGCCGACGTGTTCGATCTGGACGCCCTGCGCGAGATCCTGCGCGGGGTGCAGGAGCACCACATCCGCGTGCACGAGGTGGAAACGCCACGGGCCTCGCCGTTCGCGCGCAGCCTGGTATTCGCCTACGTCGCCGCCTACATCTACGAGCAGGACGCGCCGATGGCCGAGCGCAAGGCGCAGGCGCTCACACTCGATCGCGGGATGCTGGCCGAGCTGCTGGGCCAGGCCGAGCTGCGCGAGCTGATTGACCCCGATGCCCTGGCCGAGCTGGAGGCCGAACTGGCGCACACCACGGAGGCCACACAGGTCCGCGACGCCGACGAACTGCATGACCTGCTGCGCCGGCGCGGCGACCTGACGCGGGAGGAGATCGAAGCCGCAGCGGCCGAAGACCCCGCACCCTGGCTACAGACCCTGGCCGACGGGCTGCGTGCGGTCGAGGTCCGGGTCGCCGGCGAGCCGCGCTGGATCGCCGCCGAGGACGCGGCCCTCTTTCGCGACGCGCTCGGGGTCGTGCCACCACCCGGCCTGCCCGCCGGCTTCCTCGAGCCGCCGCAACGCCCGCTGGAACAGCTGCTGCGCCGCTACGCCCGCACGCATGGGCCATTCCGCGTCGAGGACCTGGGCGTTCGCTACGGCCTCGCGCCCGGCGCGCTGCTTCCGGCGCTGGGGACGCTAGAGGGTGCCGGCGTGCTGCTGCGCGGCGAGATCCGCCCGCAGGGCCAGGGCGAGGACTGGTGCGAGCTGGACATCCTGCGCCGGCTGAAGCGCCGCACCCTGGCCCGCCTGCGCGACGAGGCGGCTGCGGTGGACGCCCGCGCGCTGGGCCGCTTCCTGCCCGCCTGGCAGGGCCTGAGCGAGCCCGGGTCGGGCATCGGCACCCTGCGCGAAGTGCTCACGCAGCTCGAAGGCGTCGCCCTGCCCTGGTCGGCCTGGACCACCCATGTGCTGCCGATGCGGGTGCGCGACTTCTCGCTGGACGCGCTGGACCGCATCACCGCGTCCGGCGAGTTCGTCTGGGTGGGCAGTGGCGCGCTGGGCCCGCGTGACGGGCGCATCCGCTTCCTGCGCCGCGAACAGGCGATGGTGCTGCTGGAGCCGGACACACCCGAGGCGGAGACACCGGCCCGCGACGACCCACTGGCCGAAGCCATCCTGGAGACGCTGGACCGGCGCGGCGCCTGCTTCTACATGGAGCTGGAACGCGCAGCGCGCGAGGCGCAGCCGGACGCCCGCCAGGACATGATCGAGGCCGCGATCTGGGATCGGGTCTGGGCCGGACAGATCACCAACGACACCTTTGCCCCGCTGCGCAGCCTGGGCCAGCGTAAGCCCAGCTCGCGCGGCCGGCGGCGCCCGGGCCAGGGCCTGGCCGGCGGGCGCTGGTCCCGGGTGGCCGACCTGATCGATCCCGGCGTGTCGCTGACGGAACGCGCTCGCGAACAGGCCGAGAACCTGCTGGCACGCTACGGCGTGGTCAGCCGCGAGATGGCGCGCGCCGAGGGGCTGCCGGGCGGCTTCGGCCGCGTGTACCCCGTCTACCGTGCGATGGAGGACGCCGGCAAGCTGCGCCGCGGCCACTTCGTCGAGGGCCTGACCGGCGCCCAGTTCGCACGCGCCGGTGCGGTGGACCGCCTGCGCGCGCTGGAACGCACGGCCGACGCCACCCCCGAGCCGCAGTGGCTGGCCAGCGTCGACCCGGCCAACCCCTGGGGCCAGCTCCTGCCCTGGCCACAGCCGCCGGAGGCCGCCGAGGGCCGCCTGCGCCGCGTGGCCGGGGCCCTGGTCGCGCTGGCCGGCGGCCAGCCGCTGCTCTATCTCGCCGCCTCCGGCCGCCAGCTGTTCGTCTGGGAGGCGATCCCCGGCATCGACACCGCGGAGGAACACGCCGCCCTGGTGACCGACGCCATCCGCCAGCTCGCCGGCAGCCGCTGGCTGCCCAAACGCCGCGGCATCACCATCGAGAGCATCAACGGCGAACCCGCCCGCCAGTCCCCGTTTACGGAGGCCCTGCGCGCTGGCGGTGCCATGGGCGAGGTCCGCGGTCTGCGTCTGGAACTGCCCGCCGGTCGCCGCTGAGACGCCGCACCGGGAAAGAGCCAGGAAAGGCTCTTCACCACAGAGGGCACGGGAGGAGACGGAGAAATGCGCAGGGCTGTCAGGGGGTACCGCCGCTCTTGCGCACCGGCCCGGCAGCGCCCCCTTGTCATCCCGGAAACTGCGCAGCGGTTATCCGGGAGCTCCGCGGTGTGATCCGGCCGAACGTGGAGGGCAGGATTTACGTCGGAGATCCCGGCTCTTCGCTGCGCTGCGGCCGGGGCGACCTCCGGTTTTCCGAGGTTGGGACAGGGTGAGCGAAAACCGGACCTGGTGCCCCGCCTTCACCCGATCTCGCCGCGTCTTCCGCGAGGGCAAGACCCCTTTACGATGCGCTTAGGCCGTTCCGGAAACCACTCCGCGCATTTCTCCGTGCCCTCTGTGGTGCAACCAAAAGGCGTGGCGCCGGAAAAAACGTCAGGCGGCGAGGGCCTGCCCGAGCGCGGCGAGGAAGGCGTCGTTTTCGTCGGGGCGGCCGACCGTGACGCGCAGGCAGTCCACCAGCAGCGGATGCGCGCGGCCGACGTCCTTGATCAGGATCCCGGCATCGCGCAGGGCCGCGAAGGTCGCGTGCCCCTGCCCCCTGCGCACCCGGAACAGGATGAAGTTCGCCTGGCTGGGAAAGACCTGCTCGACCCCCGTCGTCCCGGTCAGACGCTCGCTCAAGCGGTCGCGTTCCTCGACGATTCCGCGCGCCTGCGTGTCTAGCGCCGCGCGGTGCTCCAGGGCGAAGGCCACCGAGCGCTGGGTCAGGGTATTGATGTTGTACGGCAGACGCAGGCGATCCAGCGCATCGATCCAGGCCGGCGTGCCTGCCAGATAGCCAAGCCGTGCACCGGCCAGCCCCAGCTTGGAGACCGTGCGCATCACCATCAGGCCGTCATCCTCGCCGACGCATTTGAGGAAGCTGTGCGCGGCGAACGGGGCGTAGGCCTCGTCGACCACCGTGACCCCGGGGTTCTCGTCGACGATGGCCTGTACGGTCGCGGCATCGTCCAGCGTCCCGGTGGGATTGTTCGGGTAGGCGAGGAACACGAGCGCCGGGTTGTGCTCGGCCAGCGCCGCGCGCATCGCGTCGAGGTCCAGGGTGAAGTCCGCGTTCAGGGGGACACCGATGAACGGCACCCCCAGCGCTCGGGCCAGCACGCCATACATCACGAAGGTCGGCTCCGGCGCCAGCACCGGACGCCCGGAACCCGCCACCGCCGTGATCAGGATCTGGATGAGTTCGTCGGAGCCATTGCCGAACAACAGTCCGGCGGCCTCGGGCACGCCGTGGGCGGCGCGCACCTGAGCGGCCAGACCCAGTGCCTGGGCGTCGGGATAGCGGTTCAGCTGCGGATCACGCAGGGCCGCCAGCCAGGCGTCTTCCAGCTCCCCCGGCCAGGGATGAGGGTTTTCCATCGCGTCCAGCTTGATCAGGCCGGTCGCGTCGGCCACCTGGTAGGCCGGCTGCGCCAGCACCTCCGGGCGCATCAGGGCGTCCGGGGTCCGGGTCGCGCGGGCGGTCATCGACTGCGCAGTTCGGCGGAGCGCGCGTGGGCGGTCAGGCCCTCGCCGTGGGCCAGGGCCGCGGCGGTCTCGCCCAGCTTGGCCGCACCTTCGGCCGAGCAATGGATGATGCTCGAACGCTTCTGGAAGTCGTACACGCCCAGCGGCGAGGAGAAGCGCGCGGTACGCGAGGTCGGCAGCACGTGGTTGGGGCCGGCGCAATAGTCGCCCAGGGCCTCGGAGGTATAGCGGCCCATGAAGATCGCGCCGGCGTGGCGCAACCCGGCATCCAGCATCGCCTGCGGGTCGGCCACCGACAGCTCCAAGTGCTCCGGGGCGATGCGGTTGGCGACCGCGACGGCCTCGGCCGAGTCGCGCACCTTCACCAGCGCGCCGCGCTTGTCGAGGCTGGTGCGGATGATCTCGGCGCGCGGCATCTCCTCCAGCAGGCGGTCCATGGCCTCGGCCACGCGATCCAGGAACGCGTCGTCCCAGGACAGCAGGATGGACTGGGCCTGCTCGTCGTGCTCGGCCTGGGAGAACAGGTCGGCCGCGATCCAGTCGGGGTCGGTCTCGCCGTCGCAGACCACCAGGATCTCGGACGGGCCGGCGATCATGTCGATGCCGACCGTGCCGAACACCTCACGCTTGGCCGCGGCCACGAAGATGTTGCCGGGGCCAACGATCTTGTCCACCGCCGGGATCGTCTGGGTGCCATAGGCCAGCGCGGCCACGGCCTGGGCGCCCCCCACGGTAAACACGCGATCCACGCCGGCCACGGCGGCCGCGGCCAGCACCAGATCGTTCAGCTCACCGCCCGGGGCGGGCACGACCATGACCAGCAACTCGACGCCGGCGACCTTGGCCGGGATGGCGTTCATCAGCACGGAGGACGGATAGGCCGCCTTGCCCCCGGGAACGTACAGGCCCACCGAGTCCAGCGCGGTCACGCGCTGGCCGAGAACGGTGCCGTCCTCGTCGGTGAAATCCCAGTCCCGCATGAGCTGGTGCTCGGCGTAGCGACGGATGCGTGCGCTGGCCATCTCCAGGGCCTTGCGCTGCTCCGCCGGGATCGACTCCAGGGCGGCCTGCAAGCGGTCGTGGGGGATCTCAAGATCGGAGACTGCGGCGCGGTCGAGCCGGTCGAACTTGGCGGTGTAACGAAGCACCGCGGCATCGCCCTCGGTGCGCACCGCGCCGAGGATCTCGTCCACCGCGTCCCGCACGCCGGTGTCGGCAACGGATTCCCAGGACAGCAGGTTCTCCAGGGCCTGATCGAAATCGGGCTGCTGGGTATCGAGTCGGGCAATGGATGGCATGTCGGGCTCCTCGTTCAGGCGGGTACGGCAGCCTTGCGGCGCGCGCGCACGGCATCGGCCAGCAGGCGCAGGGTGGCCTCGCTGTCGTCCCAGCCCATGCAGGCATCGGTGATGCTCTGGCCATATTGCAGCGGCTTGCCGGGCAGGATGTCCTGGCGACCACCGGTCAGGTGGCTCTCCAGCATCACGCCCATAATGCGCCGATCGCCGCCGGCAATCTGTTCGCCCAGCACACGCGCGACCTCGATCTGCTGCTTCGGGTCCTTGCGGCTGTTGGCGTGACTGCAGTCCACCATCACCGACTCCGGCAGCTCGGCCATGCGCAGTTCCTTGCAGGCCTCTTCGATGCTCGCGGCGTCGTAGTTCGGCTGCTTCCCGCCGCGCAGGATGATGTGGCAGTCGTCGTTGCCGGTGGTGGAGAAGATTGCCGAGCGGCCCGACTTGGTCACCGACAGGAAGTGATGCGGGCGCGAGGCAGAACGAATCGCGTCGATCGCCACGCGCAGGCTGCCATCGGTGGAGTTCTTGAAGCCCACCGGGCAGGACAGACCGGAGGCCAGCTCGCGGTGCACCTGGCTTTCGGTGGTGCGCGCACCAATCGCGCCCCAGGCGACCAGGTCCGCGATGTACTGCGGGCTGATCAGGTCGAGGTATTCGGTGGCCGCCGGCATGCCCTTCACCGCCAGATCGCGCAGCAGTCCGCGCGCCACACGCAGGCCCTTGTTGATATGGAAGCTGCCATCCAGATCGGGGTCATTGATCAGACCCTTCCAGCCAACCGTGGTACGCGGCTTCTCGAAGTACACCCGCATCACAATATGCAGCGCGTCGGAGAGTTCTTCGCGCAGGGTCTTCAGGTGATCGGCATAGTCCAGCGCGGCGTCCACGTCGTGGATCGAGCAGGGGCCGACGATCACCTGCAGGCGGTCATCCTCGCCGCGCAGGATGCGATGGCAGGCCTGGCGGGCCTCGAACACGGTGTTGGCCGCCGCATCGGTGATCGGCAGTTCATCGCGTACGGTGTCCGGGGCGGACACCTCCTGGATTTCGCGGATTCGCAGGTCGTCGGTATCGGCGGTCATGGTGTTCTCGATTACGTCGTCGCGGGGGTGACGGCCTCCCGCAGGCCCTCGATGAGATTTTGAATGGTTCTATGTCGCATCTTCATGGCTGCCTGGTTCACGATCAACCGGGAACTAATGGGGGTAATCAGTTCCAGCGGTTCCAGGCCGTTGGCCTTGAGGGTGTTGCCGGTATCCACCAGGTCGACGATGTAGTCGGCCAGGCCCACCAGCGGTGCCAGTTCCATCGAGCCGTAGAGCTTGATGATATCGACCTGGCGGCCCTGCTGGGCAAAGTAGTTCTGCGTGATGTTCACAAACTTGGTGGCGATGCGCAGGCGTTGCTCCGGGTCCGGTTGCTGGCCCGGGCGCCCCGCCAGCATCAGACGACACTCGGCGATATGCAGATCCAGCGGTTCGTACAGCCCGGCCGCGCCGTGCTCCATCAGCACGTCCTTGCCGGCCACGCCGATGGACGCCGCGCCGTGCTGCACGTAGGTGGGCACGTCGGTCGCGCGCACCACCACGATCTTCACATCCTCGCGGTTGGTGTCGAGGATCAGCTTGCGCGTCTCGTCCGGATCCTCCAGCAACTCGATCCCGGCGCTGGAAAGCAGCGGCAGGGTGTCCTTGAGGATGCGGCCCTTGGACAGGGCGATGGTCAGGGCGTTGGGATCCATCATGGGTCAGGCGTTCGTCCGGTTCCGTGTGAGTCGCAGCTTCAGACCGGCTCGCGACGAATGGTCGCGCCGATCTGGCTCAGTTTTTCCTCGATGCATTCGTAGCCGCGATCGATGTGGTAGATGCGGTCCACCTCGGTCTCGCCCTCGGCCACCAGGCCGGCGATGATCAGGCTCGCCGAGGCACGCAGGTCAGTCGCCATCACCGGCGCACCGACCAGTTTTTCCACGCCCTCGACGATCGCGGTATTGCCCTCGATGGTAATGTGCGCGCCCATGCGCTGCAGTTCCAGCGCGTGCATGAAGCGATTCTCGAACACCGTCTCGACTACCGATCCGGTGCCCTCGGCCACCGTGTTCAGCACCATCATCTGCGCCTGCATGTCGGTCGGGAAGGCCGGGAACGGCGCGGTGCGCAGGTTCACCGCCTTCGGACGGCGGCCCTCCATATCCAGCTCGATCCAGTCCGGCCCGGTCTCGATGCGAGCGCCGGCCTCGACCAGCTTGGCCAGCACCGCGTCCAGCAGCTCCGGGCGGGTATTGCGGCAGCGCACGCGCCCACGGGTGACCGCGGCGGCGACCAGGAAGGTGCCGGTCTCGATACGGTCCGGCATCACGTCGTATTCGCAGCCGTGCAGGCGCTCCACGCCCTGCACCCGAATGGTGTCGGTGCCGGCACCCTGGATCTTCGCGCCCATCGCGGTCAGGCAGTCCGCCAGATCGATGACCTCTGGCTCGCGCGCGGCATTCTCGATCAGGGTCTCGCCCTCGGCCAGGGTGGCGGCCATCAACAGGTTCTCGGTACCGGTTACCGTCACCTGGTCGAAGACCACGCGCGCGCCCTTCAGGCGGTCCGCGCGAGCGTGGATGTAGCCGCCTTCGACCTCGATCTCGGCCCCCAGGGCCTCGAGACCCCGCAGGTGCAGGTTCACCGGACGCGAACCGATGGCGCAGCCGCCCGGCAGGGAGACCTCGGCCTCGCCGAAGCGGGCCAGCAGCGGCCCCAGCACCAGGATGGAGGCGCGCATGGTCTTTACCAGATCGTACGGGGCGACGCACTGGGTCAGCGTGGTCGGGTCGACCTCGATGCGCATGCGCTCGTTAACCGTAAGGCTGACGCCCATGCGGCCGAGCAGCTCCATGGTGGTGGTCACGTCCTGCAGATGCGGGACGTTGCCAATGGTCATCGGCCCGTCCGCCAGCAAGGTGGCGGACAGGATCGGCAACACGGCGTTCTTGGCCCCGGAGATCCAGACCTGACCCTCGAGTCGGCGACCTCCGGTAATGATCAGTTTGTCCATGGGGTGCCCGGATTGACCGCCGAACCGACCGTGGTTCGGCGAAACGCGCCATGATAACGAATCCGCGCCGGGCTCGCCCGTTCGCCCGCCGCCGGCACGACTCAGGCGACGGAACGAGCGGCGGAGTCGGTGATAATCGACTCCAGGTCGTACAACTCCAGTAACGGGCGCAACCCCTCGGGGAGGGGCTCGAAGACCAGGGTGCGGCCCTGCTCGCGGGCGCGACGCCAGAGGATGACCAGGAACGCCACGCCGGCGCTGTCGATACGACCCGCCTGCGTCAGGTCCACCCGAGCGTGTTCCGGGAGATGCGCCGTCAGCCCGCGGGCCCGTGCCTCCAGCCCGGCCACCGTCGCGAAGGTCAGTGGCCCGTTGACAACCAGACCGCCTTCATCCGCCCGGATCTGTGCGTCGCTCACCGGTCCGCGGCCCCGTTGTCGGGGGTCACGTCGCCCACGGCATCCTCGATCAGCGCCTCGTCGCCATCTTCCAGGCGCTCAATCAGCGCCTCCAGGCCATCGCGGTTGATCTCCTCGTTAAAGCGAGTGCGGAAGTTGCCGACGAAGCTGAGCCCCTCGGCCTCGACGTCGAAGACCTTCCATTCGCCGTTCACCGGACGCAGACGGTAGTTGACCTGGATGTTCGACTGGCCGGAGCCCATCACCACCTCGGTGGCGACCACGGCCATGCGCTCGTCCTGGCGCGAGCGCCGCTCGATGACGCGCACGTCCTTGTCCAGATGATCGGCCAGTTGCACCCCGTAGGCCTGCAGCAGCGTGTTCTTGAAGGCCTCGGCGAAGCGGTTTTGCTGCTCGCTGCTGGCATCGCGCCAGTGGCGAGCCAGGACCAGGCGAGCCATCCCGTTGATATCCACGCCGGGCAGGATCTCCTCCTCGATCACGCCAATCACAAAGTCAGGATCTTCCTGCGCACGCGCCTCGTTTGCCCGCAGCTTCTCGTAGACCGCGTCGATCGACTGCTTGATGAGCTCGGCGGGGTTTTCTTCGGCCTGGGCGGGAGCCGCCAGGATCAGGACCAGCAGCGCCAGCGGCAGGATCAGGATTCGTTCATGCAACCATTTCATGTCTCTTGCTCCCGGTTTGGGTAGATCAGTCACTACCCATGTTGGTCATGAAGCGACCGATGAGGTTCTCCAGCACCAGTGCCGACTGGGTGAACATCAGCTCGTCGCCTTCCTGCAGGGTGTCGTAGTCACCACCCGGTTCCAGCGCGATGTACTGCTCGCCCAGCAGCCCCGCGGTGTGGATGGCGGCCTGGGTGTCCATCGGCAGGTAGTCGTGCTCCGAGCGGATCGCCAGGGTCACCTCGGCGCGAAAGCGTTCCGGATCGTAACGGATATCCGCCACTCGCCCGATGCGCACACCCGACACCGTGACCGGGGCACGCATCTTGAGACCCCCAATGTTGTCGAAGTATCCGCTCACCGTATAGGTGTCACGGTCGTGGTAGTCGGTCACGTTGCTGACCTGGACCGCCAGGTAGAACAGCGCCCCGATGCCCAGGAGCACGAAGACACCGACCGCCAGTTCGAAGAAACGTACCTTCATTATTGCCACCTGTCCTGGGTAAACACTGTTTGGTCAGCCCGCGCCGAACATCAGCCCGGTCAGGATGAAATCGAGGCCCAGCACCGCGAGCGACGACACCACCACCGTCTGGGTCGTGGCGCGCGAGATGCCCTCGGACGTCGGCTGCGCATTGAAGCCCTGGAACACCGCGATCCAGGTCACCACGAAGCCGAACACGATGCTCTTGATCACGCCGGAGAGCACATCCTCGTTCCAGTCGGTCACCGATTGCATCTGCGAGAAATAGGCGCCGCTGTCCACGCCCAGCAGCCCCACCCCGACCAGGTAGCCGCCCATCACGCCCACGGCGCTGAAGATCGCGGCCAGCAGCGGCATGGAGAGGAACCCGGCCACAAAGCGTGGCGCGAAGATCCGGCGATAGGGGTTCACCGCCATCATCTCCATCGCCGAGAGCTGTTCGGTCGTCTTCATCAGCCCCAGTTCCGCGGTCAGCGCGGAGCCGGCGCGCCCGGCGAACAGCAGCGCGGTGACCACCGGCCCCAGTTCGCGTACCAGCGACAGCGCAACCACCCCGCCCAGGGCCTCGGCCGCGCCGAAGTTCACCAGCGTGATGTAGCCCTGGTACGCCAGCACCATGCCGACAAACAGCCCGGACACGACGATGATCAGCAGCGAGCGCACCCCCACCGAATACACCTGAACAAGCGTCAGGCCGAAGCGGCGAAAGACGATATCCAGGCTCGCCAGCATCCGGATCAGGAAGATGAACGCCCGGCCGAACACCGTCAGGGCATTGATCGTGGTCCGGCCCAGCGCGGCAATCGAATCAGTCATCGCGGCGCTCCCCCTGCCCCAGCAGGTCATCGCGGTAGGACGCGCCCGGGTAATGAAACGGCACCGGCCCGTCCGGGCGACCCTGCAGGAACTGCGCGCTCCAGTCGGAGGCGCGCGCCTCCAGCTCGTCCGGCGGCCCGGCATCCACTACCCGGCCATCGGCGATCAACACCACCTGATCGGAGATCGCCATCGCCTCGGTCACGTCATGCGAGACCAGCACGCTGGTAAGCCCCAGGCTTTGATTGGTCCGGCGGATCAGGCTGACGATCTGGCCCATGGTGATCGGATCGAGCCCGGTGAACGGCTCGTCGTACAAAATGAGGTCCGGGTCCAGCGCAATGGCCCGCGCCAGCGCGACACGCCGCGCCATGCCACCGGACAGGGTCGCCGGGTCCAGGTCGCGCGCCGCGCGCAGGCCCACCGCCTCCAGCTTCAGCAGCACCAGCGCGTGCAGCACGTCCTCCGGCAGATCCGTGTGCTCGCGCAGCGGGAAGGCGACGTTCTCGAATACCGAGAGATCCGTCAGCAGCGCACCGCTCTGGAACAGCATGCCCATGCGCTTGCGCAGCGCGTACAGCCGCCGGGTGGAGAGCCTCGCCACCTCCTGGCCATCCACCCAGATGCGGCCATTGTCCGGACGCAACTGACCGCCGACCAGGCGCAGCAGCGTGGTCTTGCCACTGCCGCTGGGCCCCATCACGGTCGTCACCTGCCCGCGCGGGATGCGCATCGACAGGTCATCGAAAATCATCTTGCGCCCGCGCCGGAAGCACAGGTTCTCGATCACGATATGCGGACTGTCTTCCACTGCCGGGTCAGCCACGCGCGCTCCTCGCCCTTAAGGAAACACGGATTAATGTACACGCTCGCGCTCGAGCCGCTTTTGCGTGCGAACAAGGCGCGGTGACCGCCGTGCAGTCATTCTGCACAAGGGAGCCGCAACGCCGTGCGCACGCCCGTTTTTGATGACAACGGGCGGCCGAGCCCCTTCGGGGTTGGCACCCCAGGTTCCCCGATCCTGCGTTGCGGCCCGAATCGGTCAAAAACGGGCCGGTAGACCCACTACCGGCTGCGCGCCGCGCCTGGGCTCGGAAAACCTGGGGTACCAACGCGAGTGTGTACATTAATCCGTGTTTCCTTAGGCCCACAGAACCCCGAAGTCTGGGCGCAGGCCGGGAGACCGTCAAACGGGCGGGTGCGGTGCTCATCCCAATCCCAGCAACGCGGCGATAGTGCGGAAATCCGACAGCCGCTCCGGACGCGCGCGCAGGAACACCGGGATCTCGCCGCTGCCACCGGCCTGCCCGAGGGCCTCCACCAGCGCGCGCCAGCCCGGCGCATCCAGTCCCGCCTCGGGGCTGACCTGCCAGGCCCCGCCCCCGGCAAGCGCCGCCGATTTCGGCGCCGGGGCGGGATGAAACCAGGCCGCCTCGGCTCGCGCGAGCACCCGCTCCTCGCCGGCGCCGTACACCATCAGGCGCCCCAGTCCGGCCGCCTCCAGCGCCGCGCGGATCGCCTGCACCTGCGCCGGCCCCATCGGCCCCGGCGCCACCGCCTGCAGGCCATCGCCGACAGCCTCGGCCAGCGCGCGCGCCCGCGTCGCACCCGTCTCGAGGCCCAGCTCCACCGGCCAGTCCAGTGTCAGCCGCAGCGCGGGGGGCACGGCCTCGGCCCAGTCACCAAAGGCCGGCGCCCCGGCCTCGGTCCACACCGGGGCAGGCAGCAACAAACGGCTGTGGTAATGGGTGTAGTACTCCAGCTGCCAGTCCTGCGGCAGGTCCTCGGGGAAGAAGTCGTCCCACCAGTCCTCTCCAGGGCCCGCCACCCCGGCGGCCTGAAATACCGGCGCTTCCTGCTCCTTCGACATGCCTCAACCTCCACGACGTAACCGCAGCTTTGCGCGGATTGCTTGTATCACCTGCGAGCGCGCGGCACAGTTGGCGCCATGCGTTTCGACCTGTTCCACGAGCTCTCGGTACCGGACTTCCTGCAGACCTCCGAAGCGGAGGTGCTGGAGAACACCCTGCGCCTGTGGGAGCGCGCCGATCGTCTCGGCTTCGGCACCGCCTGGCTGGTGGAGCACCACCTGATGCCGGAGTTCTCCCACTCCACCGCGCCGGACCTGGTGCTGGCCGCGGCCAGTCAGCGCACCAAACGCCTGCGCCTGGGGCTGGGCGTGGTCCCCCTGCCCTACCACCACCCCCTGCGGGTGGCGCAACGCGTCGGCATGCTCGACCAGCTCTCCGGCGGGCGACTGGATCTGGGCATCGGGCGCGGCTTCTCGCCGCGCGAATATGCCACATTCGGGGCCGAGATGAGCGAGTCCCGCGCGCGGGTCGATGCCGGGCTGGATGCGCTGCGCCAGGCCTTCGCCACCGGCCGCATCACCCAGGACGGGCCGTTCCATCACCTGGACGACGTGCCCGTGATGCCGCGCCCGGTGCAGGCCCCGCACCCGCCGATCTGGACCGCCGCGGTCAGCCCGGAGTCCTTTACCTGGGCGGCGCAGCAGGGCATCGGCGCGCTGGCCGGGCCATTCAAGCCCTGGCAGATGATCCGCGAGGACATCCGCCTGTACCACGAGGCCTGGGACGCGACACGCACGGACGTCGCCCACCCGCCCCGGGTCGGCATGACGCTTGGGGTCCTGTGCCTGCCGGACGGCAAGCGCGCCCGGCGCGAGGCCAAGCCGGCCTTCGAGTGGTTCTACCGCCACATGTTCCAGCAGACCCTGCCGGTGCTGGAACGCCTGATCGAGGGCTACGACTATTACCGCTCGCTCGGCCGCTTCCGCCACCTGGTCAAGGCCGGGATCAACCTGAAGGTCCTCGACATGCTGGGCATGACGCTCGTCGGCACCCCCGCCGAATGCCGTGAACGCATCGAGGGCCTGCGCGCGGCCGGGGTCGATCAGGTGCTGCTCGCCTTCGGCGCCGGGGCCGTTCCGCATGCGCTGGCCGAGGAGTCCATGGACTGCTTCGCGGAAGAGGTCATGCCCGCGTTTGCCGACACCGCCCCGGCCACCATCGCCCGCACCGCGACCTGAGCGAAACACGGATGCACGTCGCCGTGACCGGCGCCGCCGGGCGCCTGGGGCAAGTCCTGCTGCCCGCCCTGGCACGCGCGCCGACGATTGAACACATCCTCGCCCTGGACCGGGCCGCGCCGGCGCTGCCTCCCCCCGAAAACGGCACCGTTATCGAGGCCCGGGTACTCGACCTGGCGCAGCTCCAGCCGGAGGACCTGGCCGGGGTGGACACGCTGGTGCACCTGGCCTTTCAATTGATGGGCGGTCACGGGGGACGCCGCCGGCATGACCGAACCTGGGTCCGTCAGCAGAATGTCGCCCTGAGCCAGCAGGTGTTCCACGCGGCGGTGACCGCCGGTGTACGCCACATCGTGTTTCTGTCCAGCGCGGCGGTCTACGGCCCCTGGCCGGACAGCCCGCAGCCGCTCCGTGAGGACCATCCCACCCGGCCGCGCTTCCCCTATGCCGAAGACAAGGTCGCCGTGGAGCAGGCCCTACTCGCGCTCGCCCGGGAACACCCCGAGTGCCAGGTGACCCTCCTGCGCCCGCCCGCGATCGTCGGCCCGAACGCCCACCCGCTGTTGCTGCAGATCGCCCGCGGACGGCTGTATCCCGCCGGAGGCGAACAGCCAGTGCAGATCCTGTGGGAGGACGATGCCGCCGCCGCGATCGTACGCAGCATCACAACTCGCACCGCGGGGATCTTCAACCTGGGGGCCGAACCTGCCTGGTCGCTACGGGCGATGGCGCGCCACCAGCGGCGCTGGGGGATCCCGGTGCCACTGCGGCTGATCCGCACCCTGCACCCGCTGGCCTGGCGCCTGACCGCCCGCGCCGGGGACCCCGGCTGGGTCCGCGGGCTGGACGGCCCGCTGGTACTGGACTGCACCCGCGCCCGCGAGCAGCTCGGCTGGACACCGCAGGTGACCACCGCCGGGTGCCTGGAACGCCTGCGCTGCTGAAACCACTACCCAATCGGCTACAATCCCGGGCCTGACCCTCCCGGACCCGACTGCCCATGGTGCTACCCGTTGTCGCCATCATCGGCGGCCTGATCCTGCTGACCTGGAGTGCCGACCGCTTCGTGTTCGGCGCCTCGGCCCTGGCCCGCGGCCTGGGTGTCAGCCCGCTGATCATCGGCCTGACCATCGTCGCCTTCGGGACCTCGGCACCGGAGATCGTGGTCTCGGTCCTCGCCAGCCTGCAGGGCAACCCGGGGCTGGCGGTGGGCAATGCCATCGGCTCGAACATCGCCAACATCGCGCTGGTGCTGGGGGCCGCGGCCGTCGTCGCGCCACTGGCGATCGGGCGCGGCATGGTTCGGCGCGAACTGCCGATCCTGCTGCTGGTCAGCTTCGGCGTCCTGCTCTTGCTGATAAATGGCGAACTGGGCCGACCAGAGGGCAGCGTCCTGCTCGGCGGCCTGGTGGCATTCACGGTCTGGCTGGCCTTGACCGCCCGCCGTGCGCAGCAGGCCCCGAGTGAGGACACTCCCACGGTCGTACGCGGCATGGTCGAAACGATCCCGGAGGGCGACCGACTGAGGCCCGCGATCGCCTGGCTCGTGTTCGGGCTGCTGCTCCTGCTGGCGAGCAGCCAGGCCCTGGTCTGGGGGGCCGTCGAGATCGCCGAACAACTGGGGGTCAGCGACCTGGTCATCGGGCTGACCATTGTCGCGGTGGGCACCAGCCTGCCGGAGCTGGCGACCTCGGTGGTCGCCGCCTTCCGCCGCGAGGCCGGGCTGGCGATCGGGAATGTGGTCGGTTCCAATCTGTTCAACCTGCTCGCGGTACTGGCCGTTCCGGCCCTGATCGCGCCGCTGGCAATCGACGCCGATGTGCTGACGCGCGACTATCCGGTGATGCTGGCATTGACCGTGGCGCTGTTCCTGATCGCGCTGGGCCGCCGCGGACAGATCCGGCGCTGGCAGGGCGCCCTTCTCCTCATCGCCTTCGCAAGCTACCTTGTCTATTTGGGAATCACGGCAACCGCATGAACTTCAACCCCGAAACGACCCGCAACCTCGCCCTGGCCGTCCTCAATGACGAGGCCGAGGCCGTACGCAACCTCGCCCAGCGCATCGACGACCGCTTCCTCGAAGCCTGCCGCTGCATCCTCGCGTGCAAGGGCCGCGTGATCGTCACCGGCATGGGCAAGTCCGGGCACATCGGCAGCAAGCTGGCCGCGACGCTGGCCTCCACCGGCACGCCGGCCTTCTTCGTGCATCCGGGCGAGGCCAGTCACGGCGATCTCGGCATGATTACCCGCGAGGACGTGGTCATCGCGCTGTCGAACTCCGGCGAGACCGACGAGATCATCACCATCCTGCCGCTGATCCGGCGCCTGGGCGTACCGCTGATCGCGATGACCGGCAACCCCGGATCGCGCCTCGGCGCGGATGCCACCGTACACCTGGATGTCAGCGTCGAACGCGAGGCTTGCCCGCTGGGCCTGGCCCCCACCTCCAGCACCACCGCGGCGTTGGCGATGGGCGATGCCCTGGCCGTCGCGGTGCTGGACGCACGCGGCTTTACCGCCAACGACTTTGCCCGCTCGCACCCCGGCGGTCGCCTTGGCCGGCGCCTGCTGGTGCATGTCGCCGACATCATGCATACCGGAGGCGCGATCCCGCGCATCACCCCGGACGCCCCACTCAAGGACGCCCTGTTCGAGATCACCCGCAAGGGCCTGGGGCTGGTGATCGTGGCCGGCGCCGACGACGAGATCCAGGGCGTGTTCACCGATGGCGACCTGCGGCGCACCCTGGATGCCGGGCACAGCCTGGACGGCCTGACCATCGGCGAGGCCATGACCACCGGCGGCCACACCGCGCAGCCCGACTGGCTGGCGGTGGAGGCCCTGGAGGCCATGGAGAGCCGGCGCATCAACGCCCTGCCCGTCACCGACGCCGAAAACCGCCTGGTCGGCGTGATCAACATGCACGACCTGCTGCGCGCCGGGGTGGCGTGATGAACCTGGATGCCACCACTCTGCGCACCCACCAGCAGGCCATTCGCCTGCTGATCCTGGACGTGGACGGCGTGCTGACCGACGGCAGCCTGTTCCTCGGCGACGGCGGCGAGCAGTACAAGGCCTTCAACAGCCGCGACGGCCACGGTATCCGTCTGGCCCTGGACGGCGGCATCGAGATCGCCATCCTGACCGGGCGCACCTCCGGGGTCGTCGAGCACCGCATGCGCGACCTGGGCGTGGAGCATCTGATCCAGGGCCGCCGCGACAAGGGCGAGGCCCTGCACGAACTGCTGCAGCGCACCGGCCACGACCCCGCCGAAGCGGCCTTCATGGGCGACGACATCGTGGATCTTCCAGCGATGCAGCGGGTCGGGCTCGGGATCGCGGTCGGCGACGCCCACGCGCTGGTGCGCCAGCATGCCCAGTGGGTGACCGAGACCCATGGTGGGCGCGGGGCCGTGCGCGAGGCCTGCGAGGGCCTGCTGGCCGCGCAGGGCCGGCTCGACGCGCTGTTCGAGACCTACCTGAACGGATGAGCCAAAGGACTCGCCGCCAAGTCGGATGGGCCCTGGCCGTGCTCGCATTCGCGTCCGCGCCCCTGGCGCAGGCCGAGGTAAGCCCGCCCGAGGGCGAGGTCACGCTGCAGATTGACGGCTTCACCCTGCATGCCACCGGCGACGACGGCGAACTGAGCCATCGTCTGCGCGGCACCCGCCTGCGCGAGTTCGGCCGTGACGGCCCCCAGTGGGTGGACGACCCGGACCTCGACCTGTTCGCCGAGGGCGGTATCGAATGGCGCTGGACCGCCCCGGCCGCCCTGCATCAACCAGCCGCCGCGACCCTGGACCTGGTGGGCCCCACCCACGGCGTACAGCCGCCCCGCGGCGAACGCGTGGAGACCCTCATCGATTCGCGGGATGTTCGCGTCGCCACCGACACCATGGTCGCCACTTCGGATGCCCTTTCTACCCTGAACCAGCCGGGCCTGTTCCAGCGCGGCACCGGTCTGCGCGTGGACTCGCGAGGGGATACCATAGAGTTGTTCCATGACGTGTACTCGCTCTACAGCGAGACGAGCGAGGAGGATCCCGCGCATGACCCCGAATCCCCATAGCCTTCGCCACCGTCCGGGCCAACCGGGTGCCCGCGTGGCGGCGCTCCTGCTGCTCGTGCTGCTGGCCACGCCCGCGTTCGCCCAGCAGGGCTCGGGCCCGGCGCTGCCGGTGGAGATCACTGCCGACCGCGCGGAGATGGACGAACGCCAGGGGCTGGGGACCTACACCGGCGACGTGATCGTGATCCGCGGCGACATGACCCTGGAGGCCGACAAGGTCTACGTGCGCACCCGCGATCGCCGCCCCTACGAAATGGAGGCCCACGGCGAGCCGGCACGCCTGGAATCACCCGATCCGGAAACCGGAGAGATGCGCATTGCCACCGCCCTGCGCATCGACTACCTGCTGAACGAAGACCGCATGATCCTCACCGACCAGGCCCATGTGATCACCACCAGCGAGGAGGCGCGCGGCAAGCGCATCACCTACGACCTGACGACCGACGTGATCGAGGCCGAACGCGGCGAAGGCGACAGCGAGCGCGTGCGCATCACCATCCAGCCGCGCGACGACGAATGAACGCCACCGCCCCCAGCCCATCCGCCACACCGGCACAAACCAACGACCGCCTGATCGGACGCGAGCTGACCAAGCGCTACGGCCAGCGCACTGTGCTGGACCAGGTGGACGTCGACCTCGCGCCCGGCGAGGTGGTCGGCCTGCTGGGCCCGAACGGGGCCGGCAAGACCACCTGCTTCTACAGCCTGGTCGGGCTGATCCGCCCCAATACCGGACGCATCACCCTGGGCGAACGCGATATCACCCGCGCCCCCATCCATGTGCGCGCGCGCGCCGGCCTCGGCTACCTGCCGCAGGAGGCCTCGATCTTTCGCCGCCTGAGCGTGTGGGACAACCTCCAGGCCGTGCTCGAGCTGCGCCCCGGACTCGATCGCCACGAGCGCCGGCGCATTGGCGATGCGCTGATCGAGGAGTTCCAGCTCGAGACCGTGCGCCACAGCCCGGGCATCGCGCTGTCCGGTGGGGAACGGCGCCGGGCCGAGATCGCCCGCGCCCTCGCCGGGGATCCGCGCTTCATCTGTCTGGACGAGCCCTTCGCCGGGGTGGACCCGATCTCGGTGGGCGACATCCAGGACGTGATTCGGCATCTCGCCCAGCGCGGCATCGGCGTACTGATCTCCGATCACAACGTGCGCGAGACCCTCGGCATCTGCCACAGGGCCTATATTCTGAGCGAGGGACGCCTGCTCGCCGCCGGTACACCGGACGAGCTGCTGGCCGATCCCCAGGTGCGCCGGGTCTATCTCGGCGAGAACTTCCGCCTGTGAAAGCGCCCCATATGCGGCCCGGTCGGTGCACAAACCACAAGGCAGGCTTTAAGATTCCATCAATGCCCACCCTCGCCCCGCATACCCGATGCTGAAACCCGGCCTGAATCTGCAGCTGGGTCAGACGCTGACCATGACCCCGCAACTGCAGCAGGCGATCCGCCTGTTGCAGCTGTCCACGCTCGAGCTCCAGGTGGAGATCCAGCAGGCGCTGGAGAGCAACCCCATGCTCGAACAGGTCGAGGACGAAGATGCCGAGGCCGACACCGAGCGCCTGAACCAGGACGGCGAGCTGGTGGAAGGCGATCGCATGGAGGCCACCACTACCAGCGACGACGTGATCCCCGAGGAACTGACGACCGACAGCCGCTGGGACGACATCTACGAGCCGGCCCCGACGCCCAACAAGGGCGTGGATGACCGCGACCCGCTGGAAAACACCAGCGACGACGACGGTGAGGGCCTGCAGGATCACCTGCTGTGGCAGCTGCACCTGAGCCATCTGACACCCCGCGACCAGCGCATCGGGGCGGCCCTGATCGACGCCATCAGCCCCGACGGCTATCTCGAGGGTGACCTGGAAACCCTGGCCGAGACCATCAGCCGAGGCGAGGATGAAACCGTCGGCGTCGACGAGGTCGAGGCAGTGCTCCACTGGATTCAGCAGTGCGACCCGCTGGGGGTCGGCGCGCGGAACCTGCGGGAGTGCCTGGAGATCCAGCTACGCGAACTGGCCCCGGACGCCCCGGCCCGCGAGGCCGCACGGGCGATCCTGGAACACGGCATGGACAGCCTGGGCAAGCGCGACTACAAGGCCCTGCAGCGCCAGTCCGGCGTACGCGACCCGGACGAACTGGCCCGCGCACTGGATCTGATCCGCACCCTGAACCCGCGCCCCGGCGCACAGATCAGCTCCGCCACCTCGGAATACGTGGTCCCGGATGTCTACGTGCGCCATAGCGCCGAGGGCTGGCGCGTGGAGCTGAATCCGGAGATCGCACCGCGCATCCGCATCAACGACCTCTACGCCGGCATGGTGCGCCAGGTCTCGGATGCCCGCGACAGCGCCTTTATGCGCGATCAGCTGCAGGAGGCACGCTGGTTCCTGAAGAGCCTGCACAGCCGCAACGACACCCTGCTGCGGGTCGCCGAGGCGATCGTCCACCGCCAGCAGGGCTTTCTCGAGCATGGCGACGTCGCGATGCAGCCATTGATCCTGCGCGACATTGCCGAGACCCTGGAGATGCACGAATCGACCATCTCGCGGGTTACCACGCAGAAATACATGCACACCCCGCGCGGGGTCTTCGAGTTCAAGTATTTCTTCTCCAGCCATGTCGGCACGAACGATGGCGGCGAGTGTTCCGCCACCGCCATCCGTGCCATGATTCGCGAATTGATTGGCGACGAACCCCCGAACAAGCCGCTCAGCGATGCCCGGCTCGCCCAGGTCCTGTCGGACCGGGGCATCAACGTAGCGCGCCGCACCGTGGCCAAGTACCGCGAGGCGATGCACATCCCTTCATCCAGCGAACGCCGGCAGATGGCCTCGATGCCCACCGGCAGCAAGTAACCAAGGAGTCCTGACCATGCAGATCAACCTGACCGGCCACCACGTGGACATCACCGACGCCCTGCGCGACTACGTCAACGAGAAGTTCGCGAAGCTGGAGCGCCACTTCGACAAGGTCATCGACGTCCACGTCGTGCTGACCCACGAGAAGACCCGGAATCAGCACAACCAGGCCGAAGCGAATCTCCAGGTCAGCGGCAATCACATCCACGCCGAGGCCTCTCACGAGGACATGTATGCCGCGATCGACGCGCTGATCGACAAAGTCGACCGTCAGCTGATCAAGCACAAGGAAAAGGTCAAGGACCACCACCGCGCCGAAGGTGCCCAGCGCAACCGCGAGCAGGCCTCCTGATCCATGACGATTGCCGAGTTGATCACCCCCGAGCGCATTGGCCTGCAACCCGAGTGCTCCAGCCAGAAACGGGCCCTGGAGGCCCTGGCGGACCTCCTCGCCGGCGGAGGTGACGGCACGGGACCGGGGAGCAACGCGATCTTCGAGGCCCTGTCCGCACGCGAAAAACTCGGATCCACCGGTCTCGGCCATGGGGTTGCGATTCCCCATGGCCGCCTGGCCGATCTCGAGGCGCCGCGCGTGGCCGTGCTGCGCCTGGAAAAGGGCGTCGACTTCGACGCCATGGATCACGAGCCGGTCGATATCCTGATCGCACTGCTGGTCCCGGAGGCCGCCACCGGCGACCACCTCGACCTGCTGGCCCAGCTCGCCCGCGGCCTGTCGCAGCCAGACACCATCGGAGCGCTGCGCCGGGCCGGGGACGCGGCGGCCCTGGAACAGGAACTCGTGCGCCGCTTCAGCGAGGACTAAGCCCGTGGAACCCGCCTCCAGCCGCGATTCCGGCGCGCAGCGTCTGCCATGAACGAGGCGCTGGGAGAAGGCGGGATCGCCCGCGACATCAACGTGGAGAGCCTGATCCAGGCCATGGGAAACCGCCTGGATCTTCGCTTCGTGCACGGCGAACATGCAGCACCCGACCGCAAGCTGGTCGGCGACGACGGGGACGACCTGCCACTGGCCGGCCATCTCAACCTGATCCGGCCCAACCGCATCCAGATCATCGGCGACTTCGAGGCCCGCTACATCTCCAGCCTCAGCGCCACCCAGTGCAACGACCTGATCCTGGAGATGGCCCGCACCGGGACCACCGCGGTGATCTTCGCCGAGGACACCTGTCCGTTCTCGGAGATGCCCGACGCCCCGCAGGAGGCGCTGCCGCTGATCCTGTGCTCCAGCACCAGCAGTCACGAGATCATCTCGCTGCTGCGCTATTTCCTGCAGCAGCGCCTGGCCCATTTCGAGGTGCGCCACGGCGTGTTCATGGAGATCCTCGGGATCGGGGTGCTGATCAGCGGCGCCTCCAGCGTCGGCAAGAGCGAGGTCGCACTGGAACTGATCTCGCGCGGGCATCGCCTGATCGCCGACGATGCCCCCGAATTCGCGCGCATTGCGCCCGACATCGTGCGCGGCCACTGCCCGGCCCTGCTCCAGGACCTGCTCGAGGTGCGCGGTCTTGGGGTGCTTAACATCCGCGCCATGTACGGCGATTCCGCGATCAAGGGCGGCAAGTACCTGCGCCTGATCATCGACCTGCGCGATCATGGCGAACCCTCGCCGGTCCCCGATGACCGGCTGAACGGGCGCCGCGGCGAGATCGATATCCTCGGCCTGCGCGTCCCCTTGATCAGCCTGCCGATCGCGCCGGGGCGCAACATCGCAGTGATGATCGAGGCGGCCGTGCGCAACCACATGCTGCACATGCAGGGCTATATCGCTGGCGACGACCTGCGCGCACGCCAGCGCCGCCAGATGAGCGGCGAGACGGAGGAGCCGCCCTACCATCGCGCGGTGCCCGCCAATACGGTCCCCAACCCGGACCCGGAGGGCTGAATCGGCCATGCGCCTGCTAATCGTCAGTGGCCTGTCCGGGTCCGGCAAGACCGTGGCCCTGCACACCCTGGAGGATGCCGGCTACTTCTGCGTCGACAACCTCCCGCTGCCGCTGCTGCCGGACCTGATCAACCAGGTCCGGCAGGGCCACTACGACACCGAGACCGACCGCCATCTGGCCGTGGGCGTGGATGTACGCAGCGGCCTGGAGGCCCTGGAAGGGTTCTCCGTTCTCCTGGCGCAACTACGGGCGGACGGGGTGCAGGTGGAGGTCCTGTTCCTGCAGGCGGCCAGCGAGGTGCTGCTGCGGCGCTACCATCTGACCCGCCGACGCCACCCGCTGGCGCGCGACGGCGTGCCACTGGTCGAGGCCATCGACCGCGAGCGCGAGTGGCTGGGCCATGTGGCGGCGGAGGCCGACCTGACGGTCGACACCTCGCGCCTGTCGATGCACGATCTGGCCCGCACCCTGCGCGACCGCATAGGCGAGCGCGGAGAACACGAGCTATCCCTGCAGTTTCAGTCTTTCGGCTTCAAACACGGCGCGCCTCTGGATTCCGACTTCGTGTTCGACGTGCGCTGCTTGCCCAATCCGCACTACGAAAGCGATCTGGCCGCCCTGACCGGTCGCGACCCGCCCGTGTGCGAGTTCCTTGAGCGGCACGCGGAGGTCGCGGCCATGTTCGACAGCATCCAGGGCTTCCTGTCGCAGTGGCTGCCGCGCCTGCTGGACGATCACCGCAGCTACGTAACCGTCTCCATCGGCTGTACCGGCGGGCAACACCGCTCGGTGTATCTGGTGGAGCGGCTTGCGGAGGCGTGGCGGGATCGGGAACATGTTACTGTTAGCACCCGTCACCGCGAGCTGGGGAAACAGTAACCACTGGACGCGGGACGAGGGCCTTCTGGAACCCGCAATCGGAGCAGATCCATGGGCGTTGGTCTCATTCTGATCACGCATCAAAACCTGGGCGATACCCTGCTGCAGACCGCGCAGAGCATGCTCGGGGGCCTGCCCGAGGACTGCGAGTCCATGGCGATGTCCCAGAACGACGACCCCGACGAGGTCCTGGCCCGCGCCCGCAAGCGCCTGGCGACCCTCGACAGCGGCTCGGGGGTGCTCGTTCTGACCGACATGTTTGGCTCCACGCCTTCCAACGTGGCGATTCGCGTCGCCCGGGGTGCAAATGCCCGCGTGATCGCCGGCGCCAACCTGCCGATGCTGATCCGCGTGCTTAACTATCAACACCTCCCCCTGACCGAACTGGTCAACAAGGCCCTTTCGGGCGGCCATGACGGGATTCTCCTCTGCGATCAGGAGTGCAGCGATGCCGCAGCGCGTAGTCCCCATCGTTAATCGCCTGGGGATGCACGCGCGCGCCGCGGCCAAGTTCGTCAGCCTGGCCAGCAAGTTCGCCGCGGACGTCTCCGTCTCCCGCAACCAGCAGGAGGTGAATGGCAAGAGCATCATGGGCGTGATGATGCTGGCCGCCGCCCAGGGCAGCGAGATCACCATCGAGGCCGAAGGCAAGGATGCGCCGGAGGCGCTGGATGCACTCGCAGAGTTGGTTGCCGATCGTTTCGGCGAAGAGGCCTGAACCTCCGAGTCCCGCCCGCACCGGTCAACAACCACCATCCCCCTGCGGGGGCTATCCGGGCCACGCTCCCGGGTCGGAGGCCGCGTTGCCCAGCCCGTCCAGGCCGACCTGCTCGAGCTTGCGCTCCGCCAGGCGCACAGCGGCCGTCAAAGTCTGCTCCGGGGGCTCCCCGGAGACCAGCGCGTGGATCAACCCGGCATTGAAGGTATCCCCTGCCCCCACGCTGTCGACCACCCGCAGTCCGGGCGTCGCTTCACAATGGTGGATCGCGCCCCGCACGGCCATCCAGGCCCCTTCGCCCCCGGCGGTCACGGTCAGGATGCGATCAGGAAAGCGCTCGGAAAGCTGCTGCAGCGCAGCCTCGGGAGTGCCCGCCACGCTCGCGGCCCAGTCGCGCGAGAGCATCAGGACATCGGCATAGTCCATGCATGCGTCGAGCCCTGGCCGGGGCTTCTCCAGCTCCAGCGACACCGGCTGGTCAAAGATGCTCTCGCGCACCGCGCGCAGGATGGACGCAAGGGCCTCCGGGTTACGCCCCTCGAAGTGCAGCCAGTCATATTCCGGCCAGGGTACGCCCGCGAGATCCTCCACCCCGAGTTCGGGCAGGTCGCGATGATGGACGATGGTGCGACTTCCCGTCGCCCTGGAGCGAAGAATATGGGAGGTCGGCGTCGCTCCGGGCCGGCGTACGCAGTGACAAACATCCAGTCCGTGCCCCTCCAGGGACGCGCTCAAGGCATCCCCGGCCGCACCCTCGGCGATGACCGCGGCCAGGCCCGGGCGGTGGCCGAACTGCGCCAGGATCGTTGCCGTGTTGGTCGCGTTGCCTCCGGGCTGGGTGGTGCTGGCGAGCGCCCGGACCTCGTCGTCCTCGGCCGGGAAGGCTGCAACATCGAGGGTGTGGTCGAGCGTGACAATGCCAGTCGCGAGGATACGTGCCATACGGGCTCCCGTGATGAATGCGCGCCATTCTGGCGGGTCGCGCCCATTACGTCATCTCGCACATTCGTCATCCGCGGATGCTCCTGCGACAATACCCCCTCTGTCTCAGGAGGCCCCGACCGGTATGGCCACGTTCCCTTCTCCCGAATCCGCCGAAGCCGCCTTTTACGCGGCCTTTCAGGCAGGCGATGCACAAGGCATGCGCGAAACCTGGCACGACAGTGCCGAGTGTGTCTGCATCCACCCAGGTGGCGAGCGCCTGCAGGGAACGGACATCATCCTGGAAAGCTGGGACGACATCCTGCCGGGGATGCGCGGGGTGGTCGTACACCGGACCCAGGTGACGGCCATCCCGGGCGAAGACCTCGTCCTCCACGTACTGCGCGAAAACCTGTATGTCCAGGGTGAACGGCGCGGCGTCATGCTGGCGACCAATGGCTACCGCCATGATGGGGAAAGCTGGCGCATGGTGCTCCACCACGCCAGCCCGGACCCGGAACCCACGCCGGAATGGCCCACCGGGGGCGTGCACTGATGGCGACGGATGCCGATCGCTGCGTCGAGGCGTATTACGCCGCCTTTCGTGCCGCCGATATCGAACAGATGATGCGCCTCTGGGGCGAGCGTCCCGACATCGTCTGCATCCACCCGGGCAGCCCGCGCGCCCACCGGGGCGTGGCGGAGGTGATGGAGAGCTGGCTACTGGTCTTCGCGCGTGAACTGAATATCGGGATCGAACCGAAGATCGTGGGGCGCCACGAGACCGGGGAGATCATCAGCCTGGTCATCGAGGAGGCGATCACACGACCGGGCGACGTCACGCCCACCGGGACGATCCTGATCAGCCAGACCTGGCGCTGGCTGGACACGGGCTGGCGCCTGTTGTTTCACCATGCGTCGCACGGGCGCCGCTCACCGCCATCGCAGGACGGCATGTTTGTCCCCGATGGCGGCGGCAACACCCGCCACTGACGAGCCGTGGGATCGACCACGAAGCGCACGAAGGAAGAAGGTCCAAAGCGAAGGCCCCACTGAGCACATCAGTCATGGGGAAGCGATTTAAGTGGCAAAAGGATCTTCGAACGCCGCGAATCCGGGTCGCCCCCTCAATAACCTGACGGTGCTCGCGATCCGGGTCCTCTACGGTTCAAGAAAACCTCGTGACCACCGACACAGGGCGTTCGTAAAATCAGCGGGGCTCAACCCCTTTCCCTGCCCGTTGACCCCACTAGAATCACGCATGGGGCCGCAACCGGCCACTGTGGATGACTCGCGCCCTTGCTTGGTGTCTTCGTGCGCTTGATGGTTACCAACTAGCCTTCGGAGCGCGGCTGGCAAAGATCCGGGCGCTGCACCTGCAGCGCCGCGCATACGCCCTTGACCGCATCGCGCACCCGCCGCCCCTTGCCCTCCAGCGTAAGGTCCGCGACCTCCTGATAGAGCGGATCGCGGACCGCGAACAACTCCTGAAGGCGGGCCTTCGGGTCCGCGGCCTCCGCGATCAGCGGGCGCTTGCGGTTGCGGCGAGTCCGCCGGAACTGCTCCTCTACCGGCACCCGCAGGTAGATCACGAACTGATCGCGCAGCTGTTCCCGGTTCTCCGGGCGTTCGACAATCCCCCCGCCGGTGGCAATCACCGCGCCCTCCTGTTGCAGGAGCAACTCCAGCATCGCCGTCTCGCGCTTGCGAAAACCGCCCTCGCCCTCGAACTCGAAGATGGTCGGGATATCCACACCCGTACGCCGCTGGATCTCCTGATCGGTATCGAAGAACGGCCGACGCAGCAGCCCCGCGAGGCCGCGCCCGATTGTGCTCTTGCCGGCCCCCATCGGGCCTACCAGTACGATGTTCTGCATGAGCGCCAAGGCTACTGGCTGGGCCCCCCAAAGAAAAGCCGGGGACAAGCCCCGGCTTTCGAGATCGAACCCATCGGGGGCAATCCCCGACGCTACACCTTGCTCTCAGTCGAGTACGCGCGGCGTCACAAAGATCAACAATTCCGCTTTGGTATTCTCCGTGGAGCGATTGCGGAATAGGTTTCCGAGGAACGGAATATCCCCGAAGAACGGCACCTTCTCGAGGTTGGTGCGGCTGTCGATCTCGTACACACCGCCCAGGACCACGGTCTCGCCGTTGCCCACGAAGACCTGGGTCTCCACCTCGCGCTTGTTGATCCCCGGCACCCCAAGGATCACACGCTGGCTGGGCTCGTCCTTTGTCACCTTGATGTCGAGGATCACGTTGCCGTTCGGCGTGATCTGCGGCGTCACTTCCGTCGACAGTACGGCCTCGATGAACTGGGTCGAAGTCGCGCCGGATGCAGTGGCTTCCTGGAACGGGATCTCTTCACCCTGCTTGATCGTCGCCGTCTGGCCATTGGCGGTGATCACACGCGGGCTGGAGATGATCTCGCCGCGACCTTCCACCTGCAGCGCGGACAGTTCCAGGTCGAGCAACACGCCACTGCGCAGGATGCTCAGCCCTGCCTGCCCGGCATTGCCACCGGCCGGCAGCGAGCTGTTCAGCCGATCGCCAATGGCAAGGCCACCCATATCTCCGGGGCTGGTACCCAGTGCACTGTCGGAGCCCTCCAGCGATCCGGACAGGCCCGCTGAGGTACGGCGATCGCTCCCCCGGGTCGCACTAATGCCAAAACGCGCACCCAGCTCACGGTTGAAGGTATCTTCAGCGATCACAATGCGGGTCTCGATCAGGACCTGCTGCACCGGGACATCCAGCGTGGAGACCAGGCGACGGACGTCCTCGATCCGGCTCTGGGTATCCTGCACCAGGAGGGTGTTGGTGCGCGTGTCGATGGTGATGCTGCCACGCTCCGAGAGGAATTCGCCTCCATCACCGCCCCGAATCAGGGACGCGATCTGCTCGGCCTGGGCGAAATTGATCTGCACGAACTCCGTGCGCAGGGGCTCCAGCTCCTGGCGGTCACGCTCGGCTTCCATCTCCAGGCGTTCACGCGCCGCGATCTCCTCGCTGGGGGCGACGTACAGGACATTGCCGTCCATTCGCTTGTCGAGCCCGCGGGCACGCAGGATGATATCCAGCGCCTGGTCCCAGGGGACGTTGTTCAGGCGCAGGGTGATGTTGCCACCCACCGTGTCACTCACCACGATGTTCAGATCGGTGAAATCCGCCAGCAACTGCAGAACGGAGCGCACCTCGATGTCCTGGAAATTCAGGGACAGGCGCTCGCCGGCGTACTCCTCTTCCTCCCGTGCGCGGGCCTGGCGTTCGGCCTCGGAAATCGGGGCGACCTCGAGGACGAACTGGCGATCACTCTGGTAGGAAATGATCTCGTACTCGCCGCGCGCCTCGATCTCCATGCGAACTCGATTGCGCTCGGCGATGGTGTCGATCGTGTGCACCGGGGTGGCGAAATCGACCACGTCGAGGCGACGTTCCAGCGACTCGTCGACCATCGCGCGCGGGAAGGTCATCTCGATGCGGCCGGCCTGCTCGCGAACGTTGATCTCGGCGCCAGAGCGGGAGAGATCCACCTCGACGCGACCTTCGCCCTCGCTGCCCCGCCGGAAATCGATACCCGTGATCTCCATGGGTCGGGCGCTGCGGGTCGTGGCGGCGGGTTCACCCGCACGATCCACGACTTGCTGGGTGCGTGCATCCGCCTCGGAAACCCCGCGGCCCAGCGTAAGGATGAGATTATTGCCCTCGACTCGAGTCTGGTACTCGGAGGCCTGAGTCAGGTTCAGCACCACGCGGGTGCGGTTGCCCGCCTCGACCGTGCTCGCCCGCAGCACCGGGCCCACATTCAGGTCCGTCTCGCGCCGCGGCAATGCATTGCCGACATTGGGCAGATCCAACGCGATGCGCGGCGGTGAATCAATCGCAAAGGCGCGAATATCGGAGGGCGGCGTCTCCGAGAAGCGCAGGTTCACCTGCACCCGGTCACCGCTCAGACTGCCGGCCCGGATCTCTTCCAGTTCGGTGGCAGCCACCCCCTGGGACACCATGAACAGCAGGCCCGCAACGACCGTGCCTGCGAAAGCGCGCATGGAAGAACCCATGTTGAATCCCCTGTTGGTTGTGCCGACCTTGCGGCGAATGCTCGTTATCATCTTCTTCTCCCCCCAACCGCTAGTCGGTCAGCGCCACCGAGTTTTCACGTTCCACGTGACCGCCGAAGGCATCCGGCACGATCTCTACCAGCCGGATCTGGGTCGGCGTGATCTCGATGATCTCCCCGTGGTTCTGGCCCATATAGTTGCCCGCAGTGACGCGCTGAACCCCTCGATCCGGGGTCCGGACCAGGGCGTAGCGCACGCCATGCTGCTCCAGCGACCCGACCATCCGCAGCGAATCCAGCGGAAAGCCCTCGAGGAACTCGCGCGGGCGGTCAGGATCAATCTCGGCGTCTCCTGGCTGCCCCTCGGCCGCGGCGAGCTCCGGCTGGGCGATTACCGACGAGTCGAAAGGCGACCGGGCATGCCCCGGATAGAGATAGGGCTCGTGTGGCTCCAGGGTGGGGATCGGCTCGATCCCGCTCCCCGGGCGCTCCTTGACCTCGGCGATGTACTGCTCGAGGTCACGGTTGTCCTGAGTACAGCCCGACAGCAGGATCCCGCCCGTCAGGACCATGGCCAGTCCGGGCCATACCGCTCGCATGGAAGAATGCCTCATCAGTTCTCCTCCAGGTAGCGATAGGTGCGGGCGACCGCATCCATCAGCAGGTCGTTGTCGGAATCGCCCGGACGGATATGCATGTTGTGCATGGTGACCACGCGCGGCAGGGCCGAGACACCGCTGACGAACTCCGCGAGATCCTCGTAATCGCCCCGGACGCGCAGACGGATCGGAACCTCGGCGTAGAAGTCGCGGCGGTTCTCGCCGCGCGGCTCGAACAGCTCGATCTCGAGACCCGCCTGCAACCCTGTCTGCGAGACATCGACCAGCAGGCTGGGGATCTCGGCGCTGCTGGGCAACAACTCGAGCAGCGAGGCGAACATGCGCTCCATCTCCTCCAGCTGGTCCTCGTAGGCCTGGAGGTTGGCAGCCCGCTGCTGCTTGTCCTCGAACTCGTCGCGCAGCTGCAGTTCGCGGCTCTCCGCGCGCTCGAGCTCTGTCCGCTGATCGCCGATGAAGAGGTAATAGGACAGGCCGAGGATGGCCAGGACGATCACGACCAGGATCAGGCCCTTCACGCCCCAGGAGGCTTCCCCGATGTTGTTGAAGTCGACCTGCTTGAGTTCATTGAGATCCATCAGGAATCCCCCTCTGCGGCATCCGGCCGGGTCTGCGTGGCATCCAGACGGAAGTCACGCACCTGGAGGCGACCCTCCTCGCGGGTCTCGATAATCTGCAGGTTGGAGCTACCCAGCCAGGGCGACCCATCGATCCGGCGCATCAGCGCGGAGATCCGGGTGTTGGACTCGGAGCGCCCGACCAGGCGCACATTCTCGCCTTCCTGGCGGACCTCGTTGAGGTAGGTACCATCGGGCAGGGTCTCGACCAGCTGATCGAAGAGATGCACGGCCTCGGGCCGCTGCGCCTGCAGGGTCTGGATGACTTCCATTCGGGCAATAAGGGCCTCGCGCTGTTCGTCGAGATCGCGGATCCGGGCGATCTGACGATCCAGTTCGCGGATCTCGCTTTCCAGCATCTGGTTGCGCGACTGCTGGTGGTCGATCAACGCGCCGATAAAACTGTAGCCAACGAAGGCAAGAAGGACGCCGACCACCGCGGCGCCACCAACCGCGGCGAAGAACTGCTTGCGCCGCTGTTCGCGTGCCTTCTCGCGCCAGGGAAGGAGGTTGATATAAATCATGACGCATACCCCCGCACGGCCAGGCCACAGGCCGTCATCAGCGCCGGGGCATCATTGGCAAAACGTTCCTGGTTGACCCTTTTGGCCAACGCCATCCCGCGGAACGGGTTCGCGATCGATACCGGCGTGCCGGCGGCCTCCTCGAGCAGTTCGTCCACGCCCGGGATGGCCGCACAGCCGCCCCCCAGGAGGATGTGATCGATGGTGTCCTGCGGGCGGGTCACGTAGAAGTACTGCAGCAGCCGCTGGATCTGGTCGACCATGGTCTGCTTGAAGGGCTCGAGGATGGAGCTTGCGTAGTCGGTCGGCAGGTCGCCACTCATCTTGGCGGAGCCGGCCTCCTGATAGTTCATGCTGTAGCGCCGCATGATCTCCTCGGTGAGCATGCGGCCGCCGAAATTCTGCTCGCGGGTGTACACCACGCCCTCGTCCTGACTAACGACATACACGGCAGTCACCGAAGAACCGACATCCACGACCGCCACGATCGGCTTGCTCTCGCGGTCGGGGACCTGCTCCATCAGGCGCTCGGCGGTATGCTCGATCGCGTATGCCTCGACGTCGATCAGCTCGGGGGTCAACTTGGCCGCCTCGGCAATGGCCACGCGCGAGTCCACGTTCTCGCGGCGCGAAGCGACCACCAGGACATCGACCATCTCGGGGTTCTTCTCGTTCTTTCCGAGGACCTGGAAATCCAGGTTGACCTCTTCAAGCGTGTAGGGGATGTACTGATCCGCCTCCACGAAGACCTGGCCCTCGAGCTCCGCATCGCCCAGCGCGGCCGACATCTGGATGGTCTTGGTGATCACGGCGGAGGACGGCACAGCCATCGCGCAGTGCTTAAGACGGGTGCCGGAGCGCTTGACCGCCCGGGCGAGGGCATTACCCACGGCCTCGGTGTCCTGACAGACCTTGTCGACCATCACCCCATCGGGCAGCGGTTCGACCGCGAAGGCCTCGACCCGAAAGCCCTTACCCTGTCGCGTCAGCTCCAGCACCTTGACGGCTGCCGAGCTGATATCCACGCCCAGGACCCCTTGTTTGGATTTTCCGAGACTCAGCACACATCCCCCTGTATACCCCGACGAAAGTAACTGGTAGCGTTACAATCACGTATGCTAGCTGGTTCACAATATACACCGCGACTTCAGGGTTGCAAGTCGCTTTGAAAGCGACTTCTCATCTTGGCCTCACTTTTTTTGCTGTCATGAATCCGCTCCTTAAGATTATTACGGCGCTGCTGGCCCTGATGCTGGCAGCCGGAATCGGCCTGTCCATCGCGGCGGCCGCTCTCTATGTTTACTACGCGCCGAGCCTCCCGGAGGCCGACGCTGTGCGCGATGTGCGTCTGCAGACGCCACTGCAGGTCCGCAGTGCGGATGGCCGCCTTATGGGTGAGTTCGCGGAAGAACGACGCATTCCCGTGCCGATTGACGCGATCCCGCAGCAAGTCCGCGATGCCTTTATTGCGGCGGAAGACGAGCGCTTCTATGACCATCCGGGTGTGGATGTCATGGGTCTTGCCCGCGCCGGACTGAATGTGATCTCCACCGGCGGCGAGCGCAGCCAGGGCGGCAGCACCATCACCATGCAGCTCGCGCGCAATATCTTCCTGACGCGCGAGCGGACCTACGAACGCAAGCTGCGCGAGATCTTCCTGGCCATCCGCCTGGAACAGGAACTCGAGAAGGATGAAATCCTCGAGCTATATTTGAACAAGATCTATCTGGGACAGCGCGCCTACGGGATCGAGGCCGCCTCGCGGGTATATTTCGGCCGCTCGCTGGATGCGCTGGAACTGGACGAGATTGCCACGCTCGCCGCCCTTCCCAAGGCGCCATCGACCACCAACCCGGTAAGCAACCCGCAACGGGCCGAGATCCGCCGCAACTACGTACTGCGGCGGATGCTGGAGACCGGGGTGATCGACGAGGATGCCTATGCCTCCGCCATCGAGCGCCCGGTGCTGTCCGAACGCCACACCACAGCCACCGAGATTGATGCCCACTGGGTCGCCGAAATGGCGCGCCAGATGGTCGTGAACCTGTGGGGTGACGACGCCTACCGTCGCGGCCTGCAGGTGCACACGACGATCGACTCCCGCCAGCAGGAAGCGGCCAACCAGGCGCTGCGCGAAGGATTGCTGGAATATGACGAGCGTCACGGTTTTCGCGGTCCCGAAATGCGGCTTCCCGACAATACCCTGGAGGACGCCGAGGCACGCGAGCGCGCGCTGATGGCCATTGGGGTGCACGGAAGGCTGCTGTTCCCGGCCGTCGTCCTGGGGCAGGGCGAAGCCGGGGTACTGCGCGTCGACGGCGGCCGCATTGGCGAACTGGAAGTCCTGCCGGAAGACCGCGAATGGGCCGGATCCCCGGCGCTTGAACGCGGCGACGTGATCCGTATACGTCCCTATACCGACGGCCGCTGGCGCCTGGCGCAAAAGCCGGAAGTCACCGGCGCCGTGATCGCCCAGGCCCCTCAGGACGGCGCCATCCTGGCACTGGCGGGCGGGTTCGACTTCTTTGAAAACCGCTACGACCGCACGACCCAGGCACAACGCCAGCCCGGATCCGCGTTCAAGCCGCTGGTCTATGCCCTGGCCCTGCGCGAGGGCCACCGGCCCGAAGGGACCGTGATCGACGCGCCGATGGTCTTCAACGACCCCGCCCTGGGGGCCGAATGGCGCCCGCAGAACTACTCGCGGCGCTTCCACGGCGAGACCACCCTGCGCGAGGCACTCGCGAATTCCCGCAACCTGGCCTCCATTCGCCTGCTCGACCGCCTGGGCACCGGAAACGTGCACCAGGAACTGACGCGCTTCGGTCTGGACCTCGAAAGGCAGCCGAACAATCTGTCCATGGTCCTGGGTACCGGCTCCCTCACCCCGCTGCAGCTGAACAATGCCTATGGCGTGTTCGCCAGCGGCGGCCGCCTGAACAGCCCCTGGATCATCGCGCGCATCGAGACGGCGGATGGCGAGACCCTGTACGAGGCACCGACCGAACGAGCCTGCCCGGCGCCCTGCACAAACCCGAAGGGCCAGGATCTGCCGCTGGTCGCCAGCAGTGGCCCGTTGCAGTACACCGATCCGGTACCGGTCCTGGATCCCGGTGTCGCCTGGCAGATGAGCGACATGCTGCGCAGCGTCATCACATCCGGCACCGGCCGGCGGGCCATGGAACTGGGCCGGTCCGACCTGGCCGGCAAGACCGGCACCACCAATGACTACCGCGATGCCTGGTTCGCCGGGTTCAACGCGGAGCTGGTCGCAACCGCCTGGATCGGCTTCGACGACAACCGCGAGCTGGGCCGACGCGAAAGTGGCGGTCGCGCGGCCCTGCCAATCTGGACCCGCTTCATGGGCAGCGTGCTGGCCGACCAGCCGGAACGGCCGGTGGAGCGCCCCAACGACCTGGTGCGAGTCGCCATCCTGCCGAACGGCCAGCGCGCCCCCAGCGACGACGCCCCGGGCGCGCGCAACCAGTGGCTGCTACCCCACCAGATCCCGGAACGCGGACACGTCATTCCGGGGAACGGCGAGAACGGCAGCAGCGGGAACCAGCAACCCGAACTGGTCTTTTAAATGGCCAGCCCCTCGCGCGCGCGCCAGGAGCTGGCCCAGGAAGCCGCTCGCATCATGCTCGACGACGGCATCCGGGACTTCGGCCTGGCCAAGCGGAAAGCCGCGGAACACCTGGGCGTGGACGCCCGACACGACATGCCCGGCAACCTGGAGATCCAGGACGCCGCCATCGAACGCAGCCGGCTGTTTGCCAGCCCCGCCAGCCGCGCCGCCTACCGCGGCCGCCTGGAAGCGGCGCTGGTCGTGATGGAACGCCTGGAGCACCTGGAACCGCGGCTGGTCGGCCCGCTCCTGCAAGGGCTAGTGGAATCACAACCGCTGATCAACCTGCATGCCTTCGCCGAGACAGTGGAAGAGGTCATCCTGGAGATGGGGGATCGCGGGATTCACTGCGAGACCGGCGAGCGCCGTTACCGCAGCCGGCAGGGGCGCGAACAGCGCATCCCCTTCCTCGCCTTCCGCGGACCGGACGACACCGATGTTGAGCTCACGGTATTCGCGCTGGACGGCCTGCGCCAGGCGCCACCGTCGCCGGTGGACGGGCGCCCGATGCAACGCGCAACCCGCGCGGACGTGGAGAGGATGCTGGCGGAGGCCGGCGCCGAAGAGGCGGCGGCCACGGCGGAATAATAACCGGGCCGTACGCTCGCGCCGGGCGGACTAGCGTCGGTAGTTGGTTACGGTATCCACCATCGCGGCGACCCGCTCCGGATCGATCCCCGGATGAATGCCGTGGCCAAGATTGAAGACATGACCCGTGTCGCGGTCGAAACCATCCAGCACCCGCTGGGTCTCTTCGCGGACCACCGCCTCGGGTGCGTACAGCACCGAAGGATCGAGGTTGCCCTGCAGCGCAACGCGATCGCCGACCCGGCGGCTGGCCTCGGCGATCTCGATGGTCCAGTCCAGCCCCAGGGCATCCGCCCCGGTATCCGCCATCATTTCCAGCCAGGCCCCGCCACCCTTGGTGAACAGCGTCACCGGGACGCGGCGGCCATCGTTTTCACGGATCAGCCCGTCGACGATGCGCTGCATGTAGGCCAGCGAGAACTCGCGATAGGCGCGCGGGGTAAGCGAACCACCCCAGGTGTCGAAGATCATCACCGACTGGGCACCCGCGCGGATCTGCGCGTTCAGATAATCGGTCACCGCGGTGGCGACCTTTTGCAGCAGGGCGTGCATCGCCTGCGGCTCGCCGTACATCAGACGCTTGGTCTCGGCGAAGTCGCGCGAGCCCTGGCCCTCGACCATGTAGGTCGCCAGGGTCCATGGGCTGCCGGCAAAACCAATCAGCGGGACCTGGCCGTCCAGCTCGCGGCGGATCAGGCGCACCGCGTCCATCACGTAGCGTAGCTCCTGCTCCGGGTCCGGCACCGGCAGGTTCTCGATCGCCTCCAGCGTACGCACCGGCTCGCGGAAACGTGGGCCCTCGCCCGTCTCGAAATACAGACCCAGCCCCATCGCGTCGGGGATGGTGAGGATGTCGGAGAACAGGATCGCCGCATCGAGAGGAAACCGGCGCAGTGGCTGCATGGTGACTTCGCAGGCCAGCTCCGGGTTCTGGCACAGGCTCATGAAGCTGCCGGCCTGGGCGCGGGTCTCGCGATACTCCGGCAGGTAGCGCCCGGCCTGGCGCATGATCCAGATCGGCGGACGCTCCACCGGTTCGCGCAGCTGGGCTCGCAGCAGGAGGTCGTTCTTCAGGTTCTGGGACATCGAAAGGCTCAAACGCCGAGGTATTCAAGGATGCCTTCGGCGGCCTCGCGGCCCTCGAAGACGGCGGTGACCACCAGGTCGGAGCCGCGCACCATGTCGCCGCCCGCAAAGACCTTCGGATTGCCGGTCTGGAAGGCATGCTCGCCCGCGGTCTGCACACGGCCACCCTCGTCGATGCCGATCTTGTAGTCGGCAAACCAGTCGGAGGGAGACGGACGGAAGCCAAAGGCGATCAGCACCCGGTCGGCCGGGATTACGTGTTCGGAGCCGGGGACCGGCTCGGGACGGCGGCGGCCACGTTCGTCCGGGGCGCCCATCTGGGTACGCACGACCTTCACGCCCTCGACCTTGCCGTCGCCGACGATCTCCACCGGCTGCACGTTGAACTCGAAATGCACACCCTCTTCGCGCGCATGCACCACTTCCTTGCGCGAACCGGGCATGTTGTCTTCGTCGCGGCGGTAGGCGCAGGTCACCGATGCCGCGCCCTGGCGGATCGAGGTGCGGTTGCAGTCCATCGCGGTGTCGCCGCCACCCAGCACGACCACTCGCTGGTCGGCCATGTCGATGAACTCGTGGCCTTCTTCCTGCGGCCAGTTCATCACCTGGCGGATATTGGAGATCAAAAACGGCAGGGCGGGATAAACGCCCGGCAGGTCCTCGCCGGGGAAGCCGCCCTGCATCGCGGTGTAGGTGCCCATGCCGAGGAACACGGCGTCGTATTCCTCCAGCAGGGCGTCCATCGCGATGTCGCGGCCGATCTCGATATTCAGACGGAATTCGACGCCCATGCCCTCGAGGATCTCGCGGCGAGTGCGGATCACGTGCTTTTCCAGCTTGAACGGCGGGATGCCGAAGGTCAGCAGACCGCCAATCTCCGGATAGCGGTCATACACCACCGCCTGCACGCCATTGCGCGCCAGGATGTCCGCACAGCCCAATCCCGCGGGCCCGGCGCCGATCACTGCGACACGCTTGCCGGTCGGGGTGACATCCGACAGATCCGGGCGCCAGCCGGCCTTCAGGGCCTCGTCGGTGATGTACTTCTCGACCGAGCCGATGGTGACCGCGCCGAAGCCGTCGTTCAGGGTGCAGGCCCCCTCGCACAGACGATCCTGCGGGCATACGCGGCCACAGACTTCGGGTAACGAGTTGGTCTTGTGCGAAAGCTCGGCGGCCGCGAACAGATTGCCTTCCTCCACCAGCTTCAACCAGTTGGGGATGAAGTTGTGGACCGGGCACTTCCATTCGCAATAGGGATTGCCACAGGCCAGGCAACGGCCGGCCTGCTGACCGGCCGTGGCGGGATCGAACTGACCAATGATCTCGCCGAATTCGTGGATCCGGATCTCGGCGGGAGTCTTCTGGGGGTCCTGGCGCGGGAGGTCCAGGAACTGCATCGGATTGGAAGCCATGGAACACTCGCTCCGACGAAATCGGGATAGGGGCCGCGATGGGCCCGGGGAGTTCGGCCGGGATCCGGCCCGTAGTCAGCCCTGCAGGGCGGCGCGGACCTTCTGGCTCACCTGGCCCATGTCCGCACGCCCGAAGACCCGGGGTTTCAGCACCCCCATGACGCGGCCCATGTCACCCGGGGCACTGGCTCCGGTCTCGGCAATCGCCTCGCTCACCAACTGGTCCAGCGCGGCGGCGTCCAGCGGCTCGGGCATGTATTCCTCGATAATGACGACCTCGGCGGCCTCGCGCTCGGCGAGGTCTTCGCGACCGCCCTTCTGATACTGATCGATGGAATCACGCCGCTGCTTGAGCATGCGATTGAGGATCGCCAGCACGGTGTCGTCGTCGGCCTCGCGCCGCTCGTCCACCTCGAACTGCGATACCTCGGCCTGAATCATGCGCAATGCAGCCAGGCGGTCCTTGGCCCGGGCCCGCATGGCCTGCTTGACGTCATCCTGCAACCGGGCCTTGAGCGACATCTTTGGGTCCTCGGGTCCGGGCAGCCACCCGGACGGGGTTCAGTACAAACGCACCCGACGAGTCATGTCGCGGGAATTCTTCTTCAGCTGACGCTTCACCGCGGCAGCGGCCTTGCGCTTGCGCTCGGTGGTCGGCTTCTCGTAGTACTCACGGCGGCGGACTTCCGCGACCACGCCGGCTTTCTCGCAGGTGCGCTTGAAACGGCGCAGGGCGACCTCGAAGGGCTCGTTCTCACGAATTCGTACGTGCGGCATACAATCTCCGAAACGGATGCAGGATCATCTCGATCAAAAATAACAAAACCGGCCGCCAAACACTCCGGGCGACCATGCAGAACTCCCTATGGTAATCCAACCGGCGCCAATTGCAAAAGTCCGTGAAGCGATCCGCACCATGCGGAATGCCCGGCTTACGCCGCCGTCGGCCCGCACGCTATGATGACGGGCATGGAAAGTCTCAACGTAGAACTGGGCGAACGCGGCTACCCGATCCACATCGGGCCGGGCATGCTGGGCGAACCGGAGCGGCTCCGGCCGGCGCTGCACCGCCGGCGCGTCGCCGTGGTGACCAACACCACGGTCGGGCCGCTGTATGGCGACGCCCTGCGCCGGAACCTCGCCGCCTGCGACATCAGCAGCGACCCGCTATGGATCGAACTGCCTGACGGCGAACAGCACAAGACCCTCGCGACGGTAGAGACCATCCTAACCCGGCTGCTGGAGGCGCGCCTGGATCGCGGCAGCCGCATCGTCGCCCTGGGCGGCGGGGTGGTCGGGGATATCGCCGGGTTTGCCGCCGCGATCTACCAGCGCGGTATCGACTTCGTTCAGGTCCCAACCACCCTGCTCGCCCAGGTCGACTCCTCGGTTGGCGGCAAGACCGGTGTCAATCACCCGCTGGGCAAGAACATGCTCGGCGCCTTTCATCAACCCCGCGCCGTCGTCATCGACACCGACACGCTGAAGACCCTGCCCCAGCGCGAGCTGCAGGCGGGCCTGGCCGAGGTGATCAAGTACGGCCTGATCCGCGACGCCGAGTTCTTCGCCTGGCTGGAGGAACACATCGACGCCCTGCGCGCACTGGAACCCGAGCCACTGGCCTACGCCATCCGTCGCTCCTGCGCCTGCAAGGCCGAGATCGTCGCCGCCGACGAGCGCGAGGGCGGCATTCGCGCCCTGCTCAACCTGGGCCACACCTTCGGCCACGCGATCGAGGCCGGCATGGGCTACGGCGCCTGGCTGCATGGCGAGGCCGTGGGCACCGGGATGGCCATGGCCGCACGCATGTCCGAACGCATGGGCTGGCTGGATACCGCTGGTCGTGAACGCGCCGAGGCCCTGATCCAGCGCGCCGGCCTGGCCCTGGAACCGCCGGGGGCGGTGACCCCGGACCGCTTCCGCGAGCTGATGGCGATCGACAAGAAGGTGGCCAGCGGCCGCCTGCGCCTGGTACTGCTGCGCGGCATTGGCGAAGCCGTCCTCACCGACGCGTTCGATCAGGACGCCCTGGACGACACCCTGCACGAGCATGCCCGTGTCGCCTGAAACCATGGCCATCCCCAGCGCGGCCGCACCGGGCCTGGCGCCCTACGCCTGCGACCCCGTACGTTCGCGCGGCCGCGCCCAGGCCGAGGCCGCGCCGCGTCACCGCAGCGATTTCCAGCGCGACCGCGATCGCATCGTGCATTCCAGCGCCTTTCGCCGGCTGGAGTACAAGACCCAGGTCTTCATCAGCCACGAGGGCGACCTGTTCCGCAACCGCCTGACCCATTCGCTGGAGGTCGCGCAGATCGGGCGCTCCATCGCGCGCGCCCTGCAACTGAACGAGGACCTGACCGAGGCCGTCGCGCTGGCGCACGATCTCGGCCACACCCCCTTCGGGCATGCCGGACAGCACGCGCTGAATGCCTGCATGCGCGAGCACGGCGGCTTCGAGCACAATCTGCAGTCGCTGCGCATCGTCGACCTGCTGGAGCGCCACTACGCCGACTTCGACGGCCTCAACCTCACCTACGAAACCCGCGAGGGCATCCTCAAGCACTGCGCACCCGAGAAGGCGCGCCAGCTGGGCGAGATCGGGGTGCGCTTCCTGCAGAAGGAACAGCCGAGCCTCGAGGCCCAGCTCGCGAACGTCGCCGACGAAATCGCCTACAACAATCACGACGTCGATGACGGCCTGCGCTCCGGGCTGCTCACCATGGACCGCCTCGCCGAGGTCACCCTGTTCCGCGACTGCCGCGAGACGGTCCAGGCACGGTACCCGAACCTGGACCCCCGTCGCATCCAGCACGAGACCGTCCGGCGCATGATCGACGCCCTGGTCGGCGACCTGATCGAGACCAGCCAGGCCGCGATCGACCACGAGCGCCCGCAAACCCCCGACGACGTACGCCGCGCCGGCGAGGCACTGATCCGCTTCAGCCCGCAGATGGCGGAACAGGCGCGCGAGCTCAAGGGCTTCCTGCGCGAGAACCTCTACCATCACCACCAGGTCCACGGGGTAATGCACAAGGCCCGCCAGCTGATCCACGATCTGTTTGCCGCGTTCGAGTCGGAGCCACGCCTGATGCCCGAGCACTACCAGCGGCATGCCGACGAGATGGCCACCCACGACGCGCACGGGCCGCAACGCGCCATCGCCGACTACATCGCCGGCATGACCGACCGCCACGCCATCCGTGAACACCACCGCCTGTTCGACCTGGGCACGCTGACCTGAAAAGGAATTCGATGGCGCTTTCCGAACAATGCCTGGAACACCTCGGCCTGCACGCGCCTCCGTTTGACGACGCGCCCGACGAGACCTTCATCTACAGCGACCCGCTGCTGGATGGCCTGCTCGAGTCCGCGCGGGCTGCCCTGAACGGCCCCGGCGCAGTCGTGCTGATGACCGGCGAGAACGGTTCCGGCCGCAGCCTCCAGCTGATGCGACTGCTGGCGATGCTGCCCGACCCGTTCGAGCTGATCGCCTTCCGTGCGCGCATCAACACCCAGTTCGAGTCGGTGGACAACACCATCCGCAATTACCTGCGCTCGCAGAACGCGGACGATCCCGACCGCCCACTGACCGAACTCCTTGGCGACCGCGTCGCCGAAGGCGTCGACCCGGTTATCGCGATGGATGACGCGCACCTGGTCGGCACCGACATCGTCAACAACCTGATGCGCATGCGCAGCGAGATCCTTGCCAGGCAGGGCCGCGCCCCGCGCATCATCCTGGTCGGTTCCAGTGGGCTACTGCGCCGCCGCCTTTACCTGCCCGACCCCTCCGACGAGGACCAGGTCACTCGCGTCAGCCTGCGCGCGTTCAACCTGGAGCAGACCGCGGCCTACCTGCGCCACCGCCTGCAGGCCGCGGGCCTGGCCGACCCCGATCGCCTGCTGGATGCAGACGCCATCCATCACCTGCAGACCACCAGTCAGGGCCTGCCCGGCAACCTCAACCGCGAAGCCAACAGCTTCCTCGAACGCCAGTGCCGCAGCGAGCGCCGGACCGTCGCCGCAGCCACAGCCGCCGGCAGCACTGCCCCGGGGGTGGCCGCGGGCGAGGCGGCCGAGACAGACACCGACATCGAACCGCAAGACGGGGAGCCCGCGCTCACCCCCTCCACCCGCGAGGCCGAGCCGGCGAGCGAAACGGCCCCGGAGACGACCATCCGCGCCAGCCGCGACCCGGACGACGACCGCTTCACCCCGGCGGCCGAGGCTCTTGCCGCGTCCACTCCGCGACCCGACCCGCCCCGCGAGACAGCCCCCGAGGCGCCGCCGGGCGAACCGGGCGGCATCGACGCCGATCACCGCATCCCGGAGCCGCCAGCGGCGGAGAACGTCGCCTTCTGGAACCAGCGCTGGTTCGTCCCGGCGGTAGCCATCACCGTGGCTCTGGGCATCGCCGCCCCGGTCGCCTGGCAACTGCTGGAGAAGGAATCCGCGCCGACCGATAGCGAGATCATCGAACTACCCCTGCCCGAGCCGCGCATCACCGAGGCCGAGCCGGAACCCGCGCCCGAGGGGCCGGAAGCCACCACCGACGACGAGGTCGTCGTGGCCGACCCCCTGGACCTGCCCCCTCCGGCCGAAGCCGAACCGACCGAGCGGGAGACCGCCCCCCAGGACCCGGCCGCAGACGAGCCCGAACCCGAGACGGCGGCGGAACCCGCGGAGACGGCGCCCGCATCCGAACCGCCGGCCGAGCCAGAAACCACTCCGGAGCCGGAGCCTGAACCGGCACCCGAACCCACGCCCGAGCCCACGCCCGAGCCGGAACCCGCCACCGAAGAGCCGGCCGCAGAGGATGCCGACGCCGAGCGCCTGCGCAACGACCGCGCCTGGCTGAACGACCAGGACGGAGGCGCCACGACCATCCAGCTGCTGGCCGCGCCGAACATGGGGGCCGCACGGGCCTATGCCGATCAGCACGACCTGGGCGGGATCCGCTATATCCCGACGCGCGTCAACAGCCGCGAATTCGTGGTCATCCTGGCCGGGGTCTTCCCCGACCGGGCCGCCGCCCAGCGCGCCGCGGAGGACCTGCCCGCCGCCGTGCGCCGCGACGAACCCTGGATCCGCTCCATCGGCTCGGTCCAGAACGCCGTGCGCGACTGATCCCCGCGCTGCTTGGTCACCACGACTTAACCTGCGTCGATGTCGTGTCTTCTTGACCGGCCCCGGTTTGCCGGGAGAATGACGGTTCGGCTATATTCCTGCGCCTTTTTCCGTGTTCTTTTTCCAGGGACGGCCCTGACCAACGTACCGCGCCCGCGTACGGCCCCGCGCGCTGCGACCGGAGTTGACCAATGCGACAGAACCAACTGAACGGCACCCTCTACCGCCCCGAATTCGAGCGCGACAACTGCGGCTTCGGCCTCATTGCGCACATGGACGGCGTAGCCAGCCACTGGGTGGTCGACACCGCGATCAAGGCCCTGGAACGCATGACCCACCGCGGCGCGATCGCCGCCGACGGCAAGACCGGCGACGGCTGCGGGCTCCTGATGAAGACCCCCGAGGCCTTCCTGCGCACCCTCGCCTCCGAGTCGAAGATTGAACTGGCCGAGCGCTTCGCCGCCGGCATCGTGTTCATCAACCCGGCAAAGATCGCCGAAACCCGCGCCGCCGTGGAGAGCGCCATCGAGCGCGGCCCGCTCCGGCTTGCCGGCTGGCGCGAAGTGCCGGTCAATCCGGAAGAGGCCTGCGGCGCCGAGGCAATGAAGAGCCAGCCGCACATCCTGCAGGTGTTCATCAATGCCCCGGCGGAGATGGACGCGGCCGACTTCGAGCGCGCGCTGTTCGTGGTGCGCCGCCGCGCCGAGATCGCGATGGGCGACGACCCGGTGTTCTACGTGCCCAGCCTGTCGGCGCACGTACTCTCCTACAAGGGTCTGGTGATGCCGGCCAACCTGCCGGTGTTCTACCCGGACCTGAAGCGCCCGGAACTGGAGACGGCAATCTGCGTGTTCCACCAGCGCTTCTCCACCAACACCTTCCCGCAGTGGGGCCTGGCGCAGCCGTTCCGCTTCCTCGCCCACAACGGCGAGATCAACACCGTGCAGGGCAACCGCAACTGGGCGATCGCGCGCCAGCACAAGTTCGCCACCGAGAAGCTGCCGGAACTGGCCGAGCTGGAACCTCTGGTCAACCTCGAAGGCTCGGACTCGCAGAGCCTGGACAACATGCTGGAGGTCCTGCTGGCCGGCGGCATGGACCTGTTCCGCGCGATGCGCCTGCTGGTCCCGCCGGCGTGGCAGAACGTCGCGCACATGGACTCCGACCTGCGCGCGTTCTACGAATACAACTCCATGCACATGGAGCCCTGGGATGGCCCGGCCGGCATCGTGCTGACCGACGGCCGCTACGCCGCCTGCACCCTGGACCGCAACGGCCTGCGCCCGGCGCGCTACGTGATCACCAAGGATCGCCACATCACCCTGGCCTCCGAGATCGGCGTGTATGACTACGCCCCCGAGGACGTAGTCGCCAAGGGACGCCTGAAGCCCGGCCAGATGCTCGCCGTGGACACCGAGTCCGGCGAGCTGCTGCAGCCCGAGGACGTCGACCGCATCAACCGCACCCGCCAGCCCTACCGCCAGTGGCTGCGCGCGCACGTGAAGCACCTGAAGAGCCAGCTGGACGACAACCAGCTGTTCTCCGGCGAGCCGATGCCGCCCGAGCGCCTGGAGACCTACGAGAAACTGTTCGACGTGACCTTCGAGGAACGCGACCAGATCCTGCGCGTGCTGGCCGAGGCCGGGCAGGAGGCCGTGGGCTCCATGGGCGACGACACCCCGTTCGCAGTGCTCTCCAGCCACACCCGTTCGCTGTTCGACTACTTCCGCCAGCAGTTCGCCCAGGTGACCAACCCGGCGATCGACCCGCTGCGCGAAAGCATCGTGATGTCACTGGAGACCTGCTTCGGCCGCGAACAGAACCTGTTCGAGGAGACCCCGGACCACGCCCACCGCCTGGTGTCCGACTCCCCCGTGCTGTCCGAGGCCAAGTTCCGCGAGCTGTGCAACCAGACCGAGGACGCCTTCCGCGTCGAGCGCATGGACCTCAACTACGACGTCCATTCCGGCTCGCTGGAGGACGCCGTGAAGGCCCTGACCGAGCACGCGGTCGAGGCCGTGCGCGACGGTGCCGTGGTGCTGGTCCTGTCGGATCGCGGCATCGACCCGGAACGCCGCCCGATCCCGGCCGCGCTGGCCGTGGGCGCGGTTCACCATGCCCTGATCGGCGCCAAGCTGCGCACCGACGCGAACATCGTCGCCGAAACCGCCACCGTGCGCGACCCGCACCACTTCGCGGTGCTGCTGGGCTATGGCGCCACCGCGATCTATCCGTACCTGGCCTACTCCGCGCTGCACGGCATGTGCCAGTCCGGCGAGATCCCGAACGCGGACCCGCTGACCCTGGCGCAGAACTACCGCCGCGGCATCAACAAGGGCCTGTTCAAGATCCTGTCCAAGATGGGCATCTCCACCATTGCCAGCTACCGCGGCGCGCAGCTGTTCGAGATCGTCGGCCTGTCCGACGAAATCGTGGAGACCTGCTTCAAGGGCACCACCAGCCGCATCCAGGGCACCCGCTTCGCCGACATTCAGGCGGATCTGGAGACGCTGTCGAAGCGTGCCTGGAACCCGCGCAAGAGCGCCGGCCAGGGCGGTCTGCTGAAATACGTCCACGGGGGCGAGTACCACGCCTACAACCCGGACGTGATCCAGACCCTGCACCGCGCGGTGCAGTCCGGCGACTACGGGATCTACAAGGAATACGCGGACCTGGTGAACGAACGCCCGGTGACCGTGCTGCGCGACCTGCTCAAGGTCCGCGACGACATCGAGCCGATCGAGCTTGACGCGGTCGAGCCCGAGGCCGACATCCTGCCGCGCTTCGACTCCGCCGGCATGAGCCTGGGCGCGCTGTCGCCGGAGGCCCACGAGGCCCTGGCCACCGCGATGAACCGCCTCGGTGGACGCTCCAACTCCGGCGAGGGCGGCGAGGCCGTCTCCCGCTACGGTACCGAGCGCATGTCCAAGATCAAGCAGGTGGCCTCCGGCCGCTTCGGCGTGACCCCGCACTATCTGGTCAACGCCGAAGTCCTGCAGATCAAGGTCGCCCAGGGCGCCAAGCCCGGCGAGGGTGGCCAGCTGCCGGGGCACAAGGTCAACAAGATGATCGCGGAGCTGCGCTTCTCGAATGCCGGCGTGGCCCTGATCTCGCCGCCGCCGCACCACGACATCTACTCCATCGAGGACCTGGCGCAGCTGATCTTCGACCTCAAGCAGGTCAACCCGGATGCGCTGGTCTCGGTGAAGCTGGTCTCCGAGGCCGGGGTCGGTACCATCGCCGCCGGCGTGGCCAAGGCCTACGCCGACTTGATCACCATCTCCGGTTACGACGGCGGCACTGGCGCCAGCCCGCTGACCTCGGTGAAGTACGCCGGCACCCCGTGGGAGCTGGGCCTGTCCGAGACCCACGCGACCCTGCGCGGCAACGACCTGCGCGACAAGGTGCGCCTGCAGACCGACGGCGGGCTGAAGACCGGCCTGGACGTAATCAAGGCCGCGATCCTGGGCGCCGAGAGTTTCGGCTTCGGCACCGGACCGATGGTGGCGCTGGGCTGCAAGTACCTGCGCATCTGCCATCTGAACAACTGCGCAACGGGTGTGGCCACGCAGGACAAGGTGCTGCGCATGAACCACTTCATCGGGCTGCCCGAGATGGTCATGCACTACTTCCAGTTCGTCGCCCGCGAGACCCGCGAATGGATGGCGAAGCTGGGTGTGCGCAGCCTGACCGACCTGATCGGCCGCACCGACCTGCTGGAGATCCTGCCGGGCGAGACGCCCAAGCAGCAGCACCTGGACCTGAACGGCCTGTTGGCCAGCGGCGACCTGGCCGACAAGCCGCGTTTCTGCAAGGCGCCGAAGAACGAACCGTTCGACAAGGGCGAGCTCGCCGAGAAGATGGTCGCGGAGATGCTCCAGGCCATCGAGAGCAAGGCGGGTGGCGAATACCACTTCGACGTGGCCAACACCGACCGCTCGATCGGCGCGCGGCTGTCCGGAGAGATTGCCAAGCGCCACGGCAATCAGGGCATGGCGGACGCCGCGATCACCGTGCGCATGAAGGGCACGGCCGGGCAGAGCTTCGGCGTGTGGAATGCCGGCGGTCTGCACCTGTACCTGGAAGGCGATGCCAATGACTACGTCGGCAAGGGCATGACCGGCGGCAAGCTGGTGATCCGGCCGCCGGAGGGCTCCAGCTTCGCCAGCCACGACACCACCATCATGGGCAACACCTGCCTGTATGGGGCGACCGGCGGCAAGCTGTTCGCGGCCGGCCAGTGTGGCGAGCGCTTCGGCGTGCGCAACTCCGGCGCGATCGCCGTGGTGGAAGGCATCGGCGACCACGGCTGCGAGTACATGACCGGCGGCGTGATGGTGGTGCTGGGCAATACCGGCATCAACTTCGGCGCGGGCATGACCGGCGGCTTCGCATTCGTGCTGGATCGGGAGAACGACTTCCCGGACCGCATCAACAACGAGCTGATCGACCTGCACCGCCTCGACACCGAGGAGATGGAGGCGCACCGGAACTACCTGGAGGAACTCGTCACGGAATTCGTGCACGAGACCGACAGCGCCTGGGGCCGCGAAATCCTGGAACGCTTCGACGACTACCAGGGCTCGTTCTGGCTGGTGAAGCCCAAGGCCTCGGAATTGCGAGGCCTGCTGGCCAACCTGCGCCAGGCCGCCTGACCCGCCATCCGGCAGCACTACGATTCGGGCCCCTCACGGGGCCCGTTTTGTTTGCGCCCGCGAAAATGCGTCATTGCGAACGCAGCGAAGCAATCTCCAGGACCGACCACCCGAGCCCCACCGCTTGCCCCCATCAACCAATTGATTCGCTACGGACGCAATGACGGCGCTTAGGGGCTCGCACTGACGTGAAGGGATCGATGCCCTGACGGCCACCGGCCCCTCCGGGCTATCATGCGAACCCAACCACCGGCACGACCCCGAGGAACACGCAGCGACTCCATGGCAGGCCTCATCCCCCAGGCGTTCATCGACGATCTGCTCGAACGCAGTGACATCGTCGAGATCATTCAGCGCCGCGTCAGCCTGAAGAAGGCCGGGCGCGAGTTCGCGGCCTGCTGCCCGTTCCACGGCGAGAAGACGCCATCGTTCTACGTCTCCCCGCAAAAGCAGTTCTATCACTGCTTCGGCTGCGGGGCGCATGGCACGGCCATCAGCTTCCTGATGGAGTACGAGAACCTGAGCTTTCCCGAGGCGATCGAGCAGCTGGCCGAACAGGCCGGGCTCGAGGTTCCGCGCGAGGCCGGGGACGACGACCGCCGCGAGGCCCATGCCCCGCTGTATGACGCGCTGGACGCGGCCGCCGAGTGGTACGTGCAGCAACTGCGCCAGACGCCGAAGGCGGTCGATTACCTGAAGAACCGCGGCATCGACGGCGCCACCGCGCGCAACTACCAGATCGGCTGGGCCCCGCCTTCGGGGCTGATCGAGGCGCTCAAGCCACGTTTCACTCCGCAGCAACTGGTCGATGCCGGCCTGGCCGCGCGGCGCGACGACGGCGGCATCCGCGAGCGATTCCGCGCGCGCATCATGTTCCCGATCCGCGACCGGCGCGGGCGCATCACCGGCTTCGGCGGGCGCCTGATCGAGGACGGCGAACCGAAATACCTGAACAGTCCGGAGAGCGAGGTCTTCCACAAGGGCCAGGTGATCTATGGCCTGTTCGAGGCGCGCAAGGCCGGCACCCGGCTGGACGACATCGTGGTGGTCGAGGGCTACATGGACGTGGTCGGCCTGGCCCGCGCGGGGTTCCACCGCGCGGTGGCCTGTATGGGTACCGCGCTCACCCGTGCCCACCTGGACAGCCTGTTCCGCCAGGTCTCGCGCATCACCCTGTGCTTCGATGGCGATGCCGCCGGCCGCCGCGCCGCCTGGCGCTCCCTGGGCGAGGCCCTGCCCGCGATCCAGGGCCTGCGCGAAGTGCGCGTGCTGTTCCTGCCGGAGGGCGACGACCCGGACAGCCTGGTCCTGCGCGACGGCCTGGCCGGCTGGGAGGAGCGCCTCGCCGGCGCCCTGCCCTTGTCCGAGACCCTGATGCGCCTGCAACGCGAAGAGCACCCCACCGACACCGCCGAAGGCCGCACCCGCTTCGCCCACGCGGCGATGAAGCTGGTCGCCACCGCCCGCGATCCGCTGTTTCGTGACCAACTCGTCGAACGCATCGGACAGGAGACGGGGCTCAGCCAGGAGCGACTGGAACAGGTCCTGTCGGAACAGCCACCCCAGCCTGCCCGCAACCCTGAACCGGGCCCGGGTCACGAGCTCCCCGCCACGCCCGGCGGCCGTGCGCCCGCGCGCGGCGAGAGCGCCCCGGCCTTGTGGGGTGCCCTGCTCGCCCGCGTCCTGCAGCACCCGGAACTGGACTGGTCACAGCCCGAGTTCCGCCAGGTCGTCGAGCTGCCCGGAGCGGCCGCCGAGACCCTGCGTAATGTCCTCGCGGCCCTGGACGAGAGCCCTGGACGCCACACGGCCGGCCTGCTGGAGCGCTTTCGCGACCAACGCCACTTTCAGCGACTCATGGCCCTGGCCCACCAGGAGCTCAACGACGGCGAGCCAGCGGTCACCCGCCAGACGGCGCTGGACTGCGCCCGCCAGCTCCTGCGTCAGCACTATCGATTGCGAATTCGTGAACTGACTCGCCCCGGTTCCGAACTCGGAACGGAACAACGCGCCGAGCTCGCCCGTCTTACCCAGCAGTTGCAGCGGTTCGACCTGCCCAAATAGCGCCGCCGGGGCTTGAAGCGCCCGGATTCGCCCTCAACATAGCGGTCAAGGAGGTCGCCCCAGAGCCGGGTCGCGACCCAGCTTTGACCCGAGAATCCATCAGGCCACCGGCAATATAAGAATCTTCTGCTACAATGTAGGATTGATTTTTCTGCGTCCCACTTTCCTTGAGCCGTCTTGCCACGGCTCAAACAAGCACCTCGGAGTACGACCGCAATGAATCGTGAAGAGCAGCAATCCCAGCTCAAGGAACTGATTGCCAAGGGCAAGGAGCAGGGATACCTCACGTATACCGAGGTGAACGACCACCTGCCCGACTCCATCATCGACTCCGACCAGGTCGAGGACATCATTGCGATGATCAACGACATGGGCATCGCGGTGCATGAGCAGGCCCCGGACGCCGACAGTCTTCTGCTGTCCGACGGTTCGGTCTCGGCCGACGACGACGCCGAGGACGCCGTCGCGGCGCTCGCCTCCGCCGACAGCGACTTCGGCCGCACCACCGACCCCGTGCGCATGTACATGCGCGAGATGGGCACGGTCGAGCTGTTGACCCGCGAAGGCGAAATCCGCATCGCCAAGCGCATCGAAGAGGGCCTGATGCAGGTCCTGTTCGCGCTCGCCCACCATCCGGGCGCGATCGAACGGCTGATCCGTGAATACGACCGGATCGTCGAGAACAATGGCCGCCTGACCGACCTGGTGGTCTCCTTCATCGACCCGAATGATCACGCCAACGGTGAGGCCGTGGCCCGTGGCCTGGTGACGCCGGAACAGGCCCAGAAGGCCCAGGACGAACAGAAGGCGGCCGCGGCGGCCGCCGCCGAGCAGCAGGCCAGCGCCGAACTGGATGCCATCGTCGACGAGGTGGAAGACGCCGAGGAAGACGAAGAAGCCGCCGAGCCGGTAGACACCGGCCCGGATCCGGAAGAGGCGCGCGAGCGCTTCGAAAAGCTGCGCAAGCTGCACGCCAAGGCGCACAAGGCCTTCGAGAAGGGCAACCGCGAGGCCTACGCTGTAGCACGCGAGGCCACCGCCAAGTACTTCATGGAGTTCAAGCTAATCCCGCGCATGGTCGACCAGCTGACCACTCAGCTGCACGGCAGCATCGACCACGTCCGCCGCCACGAGCGCCGCATCATGGCGCTGGCCGTGGAACAGGCCCAGATGCCGCGCAAGGCCTTCATCGACAGCTTCCCCAAGAACGAGACCAATCTCGACTGGATCAAGGAAGCCTGCAAGGCCAAGGGCAAGTACACCAACGCCCTGGCCCAGCACGAAGACGAGATCGTGCGCCTGCAGAAGAAGCTGGCCGAGATCGAGCGCGAGGCCAGCCTGAACATCGCCGAGATCAAGGAGATCAACCGCCGCATGTCGATCGGCGAGGCCAAGGCCCGTCGCGCCAAGAAAGAGATGGTCGAGGCCAACCTGCGCCTGGTGATCTCCATCGCCAAGAAGTACACCAACCGCGGCCTGCAATTCCTCGACCTGATCCAGGAAGGCAACATCGGCCTGATGAAAGCCGTGGACAAGTTCGAATACCGCCGCGGCTACAAGTTCTCGACCTACGCCACCTGGTGGATTCGCCAGGCGATCACCCGCTCCATCGCGGACCAGGCGCGCACCATCCGCATCCCGGTGCACATGATCGAGACGATCAACAAGCTCAACCGCGTCTCCCGCCAGATGCTGCAGGAGATGGGCCGCGAGGCCACCCCGGAAGAGCTGGCCGAGCGCATGGAGATGCCCGAGGACAAGATCCGCAAGGTGCTGAAGATTTCCAAGGAGCCGATCTCCATGGAGACCCCGATCGGCGACGACGAAGACTCGCATCTGGGCGACTTCATCGAGGACGAGAAGGTCGCCTCGCCGTCCGACTCCGCCGCACAGGAGAGCCTCACGGAAGCCACCCGCGAGATCCTGTCGACGCTGACCCCGCGCGAGGCCAAGGTCCTGCGCATGCGCTTCGGTATCGACATGAACACCGACCACACCCTCGAGGAGGTCGGCAAGCAGTTCGACGTCACCCGCGAGCGCATCCGCCAGATCGAGGCCAAGGCCCTGCGCAAGCTGCGCCACCCGACCCGCGCCGAACTGCTGCGCACCTACACCGACGCCGAGTAACCGGCGTCCCGGCCCGGCGGCCGGAACCCGACCTAGCGATGCGGCGCCATCTTCCCCTTGCGGGTAGAATGGCGCCGCAGTCGTTTGTACGCCCCCCGAATACGGGCCTGTAGCTCAGTTGGTTAGAGCAGGGGACTCATAATCCCTTGGTCGTCGGTTCGAGTCCGACCGGGCCCACCATTCGCTTCGCTCTTGTCGGGGCGGGTCGGACTATCCCGGCGCACGCCGTTCCGGCCTCGCGAAGCCGTGCTTCGCGCCGCTACGCGGCCGGCCTACACCCAACCGGGCCCACGACTCCCATCCGCGATTTTGCGGCACAAGGCCGTCCCTGAAACGAGCCGGCATGCAGCCATACCCATCTGCACGGGCAATACGCCCCCTGCGGCAGCGGCCCCGCGCGGGACCTTGCGCTCAGGGCGCCTCGGCGGTGATGAGGCCGCGCTGGAGGTCGACGGTGATCCGCTGTCCCTCGATGACCGTGGCGCTGGCCAGCAAGAAGATCTCCACGAACTCGTTTCGCTCCTCCTCCGGCATCTCCGAGGACGCACTGGAGGCATTAAAGGTGCCGAACATGGTGTCGTGGGCTCCGGCCGAGTACAGGATCAGTCGCTGCATGGCGGTCTGGTCGTCCGGCGATGGTGCAGTAGTATCCAGGACCGGTTCGCCCAGCTTCTGCTTGATGGTGGAATAGAGATGAAACAGGTATTCCGCCGCGCTTTCGCGCCCGCGCCGATCCTGCAGGGTGAAATCGGCGGAGACCGCCTGGCCACTGCGGGCACGTAGCACGATGTGCTTCGACTCGGGCTGCTCGTCGGCGTACGGGTTCAGGATGGTGGCCACGATGTCTCCAGGGCGGAATGGACGAGCCGGGGAGACTACGAGACCCCCTTTGAGATTTCCACGGCGGCCCTGCCGGCCGAGGGGTTATCCATGCTGGTGGATACGCGATGAGGGCCACCGGCACCGACGAGTCAGGGGCCGGTGGCCTCGGTTTGTTCGGGCGGACCACGGGGAGGCTGCGCGCCCTTTCCTGTCGCCGAAGGAACTAGCACTTGGAATAGCCGCAGTCGCGGCAGGTGGGGCAGCCGTCGATAATCTCGAGGTGGCCGCCGCACTGTGGGCAAGGGGCTGCGCCAATGGCTGTTTGAGCCGGCGCCTCCAGGGTCACGGCTGCAGCGGAATCCGGGGTTCGGTCCTTGTCGCGAAAGGTGGCAGCAAGCTCGCGCAGCGGGCGCGGCTGGCCGTCCGGGTCGAGGAAGCCGCGGCGCTGGAGGATTTGTTGCAGGGCGTGGGCAATGGCCGCGACCTCGGAGGGATGGTAGAGGGGCTTGCCGTATTCGTTGGTACCGCAGCGGACCGGGCCGCGGTCCCAGGTGACCTTGCGCAGGTCGCGCAGGGCGCGGGTGGCGTAGCCCCCGCGGGCCGCCAGCGACAGGCTGCGCATGGTGGCGGAGATCCACTGGTAGGACTCGGAGTGCTGCCCGGTGGGCAGGAAAAATTCGATTGGGCGTTCGATGGTCACGCGCTCGCCGTCCACCGTGCCGGAAACGGCCACGAAGCTGACCACCAGGTAGACCGTCTGCGGCCCCTCCTGGGTCCAGTAGCGGACCTTTTCGGTGACCGACTCGAGCTCGCCCTCGGGGCGCGACGGGATACGCTTGCCCAGCGGGTTGTCGTCGCCCGGCGGTGGACTCTCCCCTGCCGCAACATCCGAGCGGCGAACGGCGATGATGGGCTGGTCGATCCGGTGCATCGTGTCCTCTCCGATGACGTCAGACATCGTCGTAGTAGCCCTCGTCCAGCGCCGCGAAGAGATTGGCGGCGGTGTGCACCTGGCCCTCGTACTCCACCTCTTCGTCGCCGCGCAGGGTCACCTCCTGGCCGTCCGCCAGGGTGAAGGTGTACCAGGTGCTGCGCAGGCGTTCCGGGTCCATCAACACACCCATCTGCGCCTGCGGGTTCGGCCGGTAGGTCGTGCAGCCCTTGAGCCCCGCGCGCCAGGCCTGCAGGTAGACCTCCTGGAAATCCTCGAACGGGATATCGCTCGGGACATTGAGCGTCTTGGAGATGGCCGAATCCACCCACGGCTGTGCTGCCGCCTGCATGCGGATATGGGCCTCCACGCTGACCCGGTCCGCGGTGATCGCGGTGGCGGGCAGATCCCCCGGCCCCGCCTCGGCATCGACCAGAGCGCGGTAGGCCAGCAATTCGTACGAATGGCAGTCCACCGCCTCGCGGGTACGCCGCCCGGGCCGGCGGATGTTGCGCGTGGTGTGGTGGAGAAAGGTCGGCTCGATGCCGTTGCTGGCGTTGTTGGCGACCGAGAAGCTGATGGTGCCGGTGGGCGCGATGGAGGTGGCGTGGGTAAAGCGCGCGCCCTCCTCCGCGAGCGCCGCGACCAGCGCCGGGTCCTCCTCGGCGATGCGCTGCATGTAGGGGCTGATGCGGGCGTGCAGTTCGCGGCCCTTCAGCACGTCGCCCACCTGGTAGCCGGCCTCGGCGAGAGCCGGCTGCCGCCGCAGCATGTCCGCGGTCAGCGTGAAATCCTCGTCCATGATCGGTGCCGGGCCCTTTTCGCGCGCCAGCTCCAGTCCGGCCCGCCAGCTCTCCAGCGCCAGGCGGCGACAAACCTCTGCGGTGAAGTCAGCGGCCGCCTCGGAGCCGTACGTCTCACCCAGCATCGCCAGCGCCGAGCCAAGCCCGAGGATGCCCATGCCGTGGCGGCGCTTGCGCAGCATCTCGGCGCGCTGCTCCGGCAGCGGCAGCCCGGAGATGTCCGCGACGTTGTCCAGCATGCGCGTGAACACGCGCACCACCCGCTCGAAGCATTCCCAGTCGAATGCCGCGTCTTCGGTGAACGGATCGGAGACGAAGCCCGTCAGGTTCACCGATCCGAGCAGGCAGGCCCCGTCCGGCGGCAGCGGCTGCTCGCCGCAAGGATTGGTCGCGCGGATCACCTCGTCGAACCAGGCGTTGTTCTGGCGGTTGACCTGATCGATCAGGATGACGCCGGGTTCGCCGACGTCATAGGTGCTTCGCATCAGCGTGTCCCACAGCTCGCGGGCGCGCACGCGGCGATAGACACGGCAGGCAACCCGGCCCTGGTCGTCGACGCGGTAGCCGTCCTCGACCACCGGCCAGTCGCGATAGACGAGATCGGATGCGGGCACCCCGTCCTGTTCCACGGGCAGCAGCGGGAAGGCCAGCGCCCATTCGTCGTCGCGCTCCACGGCCTCCAAAAAGGCATCGCGCACCAGCACGGACAGGTTGAACTGGGTCAGCCGCCCCTTGCGGCGCTTGGCGAGGATGAAGCGCTCGATGTCCGGATGGCCGATATCCAGCGTTGCCATCTGTGCCCCGCGGCGACCACCGGCCGCGCCGATGGTGCGGCAGGTCTGGTCGAAGATCTGCATGAACGCGACCGGTCCGTTGGTCGGGGCCCCGGCGCCCGCGACCAGCGCGCCCTTCGGACGCAGGGTGCTGAAGTCGTAGCCGATGCCGGCCCCGGCCTTGAGCGTCAGGCCGGCGGCGGTATTGGCATCCAGGATGGCCTGCAGCGAGTCATGGATCGTGCGCGAGACCGTGCAGTTGATCAGCGTGGTCTGCGGCTTGTGGGCCTCGGCCCCGGCATTGGCCAGGATGCGCCCGGCCGGGATGGCGCCGTTGTCCAGCGCCCAGCGGAACTCGCGCTCGATCGGCGCGCGCTGGTCCGGCGCCTCGACGGCCGCCAGCGCGCGCGCAACGCGGTCGAACATCGCCTCCATCGAGGCGTCCACCGGCTCGCCGTGCGCATCGCGCAATTGATAGCGCTCGGCCCAGATGGAATACGACGAGGGTTGCAGCAGCACGTCCGGAGACGTGCCCTGAATTGATATCACATTGTCATGCGATTGCCAGCTGTCGCCCATGGTGGCCCGCCGCTCCGCGTTCGGTCCTGGGCTTCCGATAGCCCTTTATCCGATCATGGGCGCCGGTGGCGAGTGCTGCAACACAGCCCCACCAGCCTCCGTCAAAAACGATCGAGGCTGGCGAGCGGACCTGACAGGTCGCGCACGCGCATCCAGGAGGCGATGCTGGCGCGCCAGCGGCGGGTGGGCAACACCGCGTGCGGCACGCTCTGGCTGAGAAACATCACCAGCGTGCCAGCCGTCGGCTGGATGCGCTGGCATTCGCGGCCCGCATCGTCATAGATCGCGAGCTGGCCGCCGTCCTGCTCGCGCCAGTCGCGGTTGAGGTAGAACACAAGCGACAGCCGGCGGCAGTTTCCGGCCTGGAAGGCATCCACATGCCGGGCGTAATGGGTGCCGGGCGGGTACAGGGCAAAGTGCGATTCGGTCTCGAACAGGCCCGGGATCAGCGACCGGCCCACCTCCAGCCGTATCGCATCCAGGCGCTCCATGAACGCCTGCTGGGCCGGGCTAGCGCCATCCAGCCAGTGGATCCAGTCACCGCGGGTGGCCCGGTCGCGATGGCGCTCGCCACCCCGACCGATCCGCGCCTGCGCCAGCTGCGCGGCATCGCGCAGGGCGTAGACCTCGTCGTGCAGCGCATCGACGGTCTCCGCAGGCAGGAAGTCGGGCCAGACCACGGGCTCGCCAACGGCGAGCCCATACAGCCAGTCGGGAACGGAAGTATCTCTTAATGCTCCCTCCCCGAGCATTGCCGCAGGAACTACAGCCCCGGACACCGCGCTTGGCGGAGTGGTTGTCTCGGGAGCGGGGATCACCAGTTCAGTTTTCAAGCCCTTGTAGCCTCGTCCAACATCGCACGGGGATGCGCGATCAGTACTTTCTGACGCCTACCGTGTTCGGTATGCGGCAGCCGCCGGAACGGCGGGTCGAAAGCGCCGAGGCCTCCTGCCAACGCGCTATCCAATGCAAGACTTGCTTATACACCAGAACGGGGCGAAATAATGACAACCGCCGACGAGGTCATTGCGATTTTCCTGAGCCAGGACGTCATCGGCAGATCCAATGCCACCTGACGTCGCGTTCTGCGACGTTGCCGAACATCGGTCTTCAGCTCTTCGGCTTTACAACCACCAGGGCAATTCCACCCAACACGACAATGCCAGCGAGCACCAGACGCAGGGTCAACGGCTCCGCGAGGAGGCCGATCCCTGCAATGGCGGTGATCACCGGCACGCTCAGCTGGGCAACCGCAGCGGTGGAGGTCCGAATGAGCTTGAGCGCGGCGTACCAGACCGCATATCCCAGACCGGAGGCCAGGGCGCCCGACGCGGCGGCCAGTAGTGCACCCGGAACGTCCACGACGGCGCCTGGAATGAAAGCCATCGCCAGGACCAGCGCAGGCAAGCTCGCCAGGAGGAAATTGGATGCCGTGACCCGGGTCGGATCACCACTGCCGCTCGCCCGCAGCGTGTAGACACCCCAAGCGACGCCGGCCACGATCATGAATGCAGCAGGAATCGGTGGCGGTGCCGAAAGCCCGGGCGACAGTAACCAGATGAGTCCTGCTAAAGCCAGGGCGAAGCCGACCCATTGGCGAGACGTCAATCGTTCGCCGGTCGCCAGATACCAACTGACCATGGTCACCTGGACCGCGCCGAACAGCAGCAGCGCTCCGGTCGCCGCCGTCAGGGAGATGTAGGCGAACGAGAACCCGATGGCGTACACGAAGAGCGCGAGCGCTGACCCCCAACTGCCCCGCCCTTCTGGAAGGGCCGGCTGGGTCCGAACGATCAGCCACAGCATGATCGCTCCGGAGACAATCCGGATCGCGGTAAAGCTGACCGGATCAATGGAAGTCGAGGTGAACGCGGCACGCGTCAGGATGGAATTGGCGGCGAACGCAATGAGCGCCACTGACATCAGCGTTACTAAGCGCACCGGCATCGGCTTCGGATTCCTTCTATCTGACAGGAGGATGCGATGCATCCATACCCCGAGGGAGGCGGCGGTGGCCGAGCAACCCGAGCGGTTGCGTGACGAGCAGGGCATGGTGCCGGAAATCGCACCGCGAGTTCAGTGGGGAACAGCGACTGGATTGCCCCATCAGCTTCACCGCCGCGAGTGCGACCAGCCGACCCCGTTTCAGGAAAAAAGCCATGGCCGATCGGATCGGCCATGGCTTCCTCAGACAGGCGAGTCGGATAACCCGCTAAATGGATAGGACCCTAGTAACGAAGGGCGGCCAGTTCGACAGTGGTGCCACCGTTCGCGCTGGCATATTCCTCGGCGTCACCGGCCCGCATAAACGCGACGTAGTCGTCCTCGGTTTCCACGAACGACGCGACGTGGCCGAACAGCTTGAGGCCTGTGCCGTGGTCGTAGACATACGTCGCACGAACCTCGTCGGAACCAGATTCCTCAACCTCTTCGACCGCGGCCAGCATCTCGCCAATGGAGTCATACTTGATAATGCCTTCTTCGGCGAACCAGACCTCGGCCGGCGGAAGTCCGGGCGCGCCCGGTTCGGATCGGGTGATCTTGCCCAGCTGCTCCTCGTAGTCCTTGCCTTGAGCCTCGTAGACCGCTCGCACGAAGCTATCGTCCACCCAGCGGTCAAAGTCCAGTTCGGGGACCGAACGCTCCCGCTGCAGCGTCGCATGGTGATACTTCAGCGCGTCCACCCACTCGGGTTTCAGGGTCGGATCGACCGACGTAATGCCGCCCTCGCTAAAGTACAGGTACAGCACCTCTTTCTCGATCGTGGTCCACTCTTCCAGCTTGGTCGCCGCCCGCATGGGGTCTTCCATGATCCAGTCCTGCGCCTCCATCGTGGCTGCAATGTACGCCTCAACCACACGCGGATGCTCTTCCGCGAAGTCGTCACGGACCACGGTCCCATGGAACGTCGGCTGGCCGACTTCGCTACCGTCGAAGACCTTACGGCCAAACCCGCGATACTCCATCACCTCGGACCATGGGGTGAAGTTCGAATGGGCATCGATGTTACCCGTACGGATATTCGCCACCCCGACCGGTGGCCCCTGGTCGCGAAGCTGGATGTCATCCAGGATACCGGCCTGGCTGAGCGCATCCAGGGTCATACCCCAGGCGGCACTGCCGAATGGCGTCGAAAGCTGCTGGCCGGCGAGATCCGACAGACTCTGCGCAGGGGAATCGACTGGAACCACAATGCCATTACCCGTACCGCGGGCGTTGTACCCAGTCATGGCAACGAACAAGGACTCGGCACGACCAGTATTCTGGAAGGTCGCGCCGTTCACGATTAGCGGGTAGTCGCCCATGACCCCGAACTCGAGCTGCCCGGCGATCATTCGGTTGGTAATCGGCGGACCGGAGTCGAAGTCGGCGTACTGGACGACGAAATCGACATCTTCGTATCTGCCATCGGTTGGCAAGTGTTCCTCGAATAGACGCAGGCGTTCGATGACGACCCCGCCCGATACCGTATTGGTGACCTGACTCTGGTGCCCGACCCGGATCTGGATCGTCTCGGCCACCGCGGCCCCGGAAAAGGCCGCGATTGCTACACCGGCAACGATTGGCTTCCAACGCATGGTTCTTCTCCCAAAATAAAGTGTCCGCCAAAATGGCGCATCCAACGTTTGATCAGCCGACTAGACCCGGCTCGGGGTCTTGCCTGTACTAACAGGCCATGACTGATCTACCGGATACGCAGCAGATTCCGTGCCGCACTCCGCAATCGAGGGAAAACAATCCGCAAATTTCTGTTTTAACAGGCTTTTATTCTTCAGCAAGGAACACCTCGGCCTCCACCGCCATGCGCATCACCGCCCCAACCTGGGGAATCCCTGCGCTATTGGAGTGCCGGATAACAGCTGTGAACGCCAGCAATCATGACAAGCAATACACCTGCCGTATTCGGCACCCCACGGCCGACTTCGCTCAGCCAAACCGTCCGCTCCCCTACCCATCTCACTCCTTCTATGACACGATATGATGAGTTGAATCGAGGAACGAGACGCGCCCATGGACTCCAGCACCCCGGACCGCCAAACGCTTCAGGAATCCCCGCAGCCCCTGTATGTCCAGATCAAGGAAACATTGCGCCAAAGGATCCTCGACGGTACCTATCAACCCCACCAGAAGCTCCCCTCCGAGAGCGAACTCACCCGACGGTTCGGCGTCAGCCGCATCACCATTCGCCAGGCGCTGCGTGACCTGCACAACGAGGGCCTGATCTTCAGCTCGCAGGGCAAGGGCAGTTTTGTCAGCAAACCAAAGGCGGTGCAGAACGTCCGGCGCCTGGAAGGCTTTGGCGAGGCCATGGCGGCCCAAGGATACGAAGCAACGGCGCGGGTGGTTTCAATCGAAGAAATGGTCCCGCCCAAGAATGTGCGCGACGCACTCGACCTTGGGGGTGCGACAAGCAGCTCGGTGGTCGAAGTGAAGCGGGTGCGCTACCTGAACCGGGTGCCGGTTTCGCTGGAGATCAGCTATTTCCCATTGGATGTGGGGCGCCCCTTGTTCAATCAGGACCTCTCGGGCGATATCTTCCCGATCCTGGAGAACCTCTCGGGCATCCCGCTGGGTGCGGCCAACATCAGCATCGATGCCGGGCTGGCGAACAGTGAAGTACAGAAGGAATTGGGCCTGTCGGAAGCCGACCCGGTTCTACAGGTGGAACGTCTAACCCACGATCGCTCCGGACGGCCCATCGACTACGAGTTCCTGTTTTTCAGTGGCGACTCGTTCAAGTATCGATTCGAGATCGATCGTTCGTAACCGATCCCGTGGGGTAACCACCACTGTATGCGCCGGTTCCCCCGCCAGGACACGACTCAAGCTTCTGCCAGACCGGGTGCCGGCTCGCTTCGCAGCTGCCGGATCTTCTCGTGGAGCTCCGGCAGGATATCGAACAGGTCGCCGACCAGGCCGTAGTCGGCCACGCCGAAGATCGGGGCATCCGGATCCTTGTTGATGGCGACGATGACCTTGGATCCGGTCATGCCTGCGAGGTGCTGAATGGCGCCGGAGATGCCCACCGCAATGTATAGCTCCGGTGCGACCACCTTGCCGGTCTGTCCCACCTGGCAGTCGTTGGGGGCATAACCGGCATCCACGGCTGCCCGCGAGGCGCCCACGGCGGCGTTCAGATCCGCTGCCAGCTCCTCCAGCAGACGGAATTTCTCCAGGCTGCCGAAGGCTCGCCCCCCGGAAACGACGATCCCGGAGGATTCCAGTTGCGGCCGGTCCGACTCGTCGAGTTGGAGTTCGACCTCGCGGGACTGGGCCTGGGTCTCACCGACGTCAATGCGTTCAAGCTGGGCCTCACTGCCGCCCACTACCTCTTTGGCGAACGCAGTCGGGCGTATGGTCAGCAACTTGTGCGGCTCCAGCACCCGCAAGGTTTCGTTGGCATTGCCCGCGTAGATCGGGTGCACGAACGTCTGCGCGTCCTGGATCACGGTGACATCCGAAACCATCTGGATGTCGACCAGCGCCGCCACCCGGGGGAGCAGGTTTTTACCGAACGTGGTGGCGGGCGCCAGCACATGACTGTAGTGCTCGACATGTCCGGCCACCAACCCGGAGAGATCCTCAGCAAGGCCGCCTGCAAGATGAGGCGCCTCGGCAACCAGCACACGGCGGACCCCGGCCATCGAGGCGAGGCTTTCGGCCGCCGCCGCGGGGCGTGCGCCCGCTACCAGGACGTCGATGGGACCATCCAGTTCGCGGGCGGCCGTGAGGGTAGACAAGGTGCTGGCGGCCAGTGTCTCCCCTGCCGTTTCCGCTACAACCAGTATCGTGTTCGTCATCTCAGATCACCCCCGCTTCGTTGCGCAGCTTGTCCAGCAGTTCGTCCACGTCCGCGACCTTCACACCCGCCTCGCGGGGAACGGGCTCGGAAACCTTGACCCGCTCCACCCGCGGACGCATATCCACGCCCAGGGCCTCGGGCGTGCGCTCCTCGATGGGGCGTTTCTTCGCCTTCATCATCGCGGGCAGCTTCACGAACCGGGGCTCGTTGAGTCGCAGGTCCGCTGTCACCACGGCGGGCAGGTCCAGTTCGACGGTCTGCTGCCCGCCATCGATCTCGCGTGCTACCCGCGCCCGGCCCTCTGCGATGGTCAACTCGGACGCGAAGGTGCCCTGGGGCCAGCCCAGCAGGGCAGCCGTCATCTGTCCGGTCTGGTTGGCATCATCGTCGATCGCCTGCTTGCCAAGAAGCATTAGGTCGACGGCTTCCTCGCGCGCGACCGCGGCCAGTAACGCGGCCACGTTCAGGGGCTGCGGCGATTCCGGCACATCGATCCGCATCGCGCGGTCCGCACCCATTGCCAGGGCGCTGCGCAGGACCTCCTGACTGGCCTCGTCACCCACCGTCACCGCCAGCAATTCGCTGCAGATGCCGGCCTCTTTCAGGCGCACGGCCTCCTCCAGCGCAATCTCGTCGAAGGGGTTGGCGGACATCCGGACGTTTTCCGTCTCGACACCGCTGCCATCCGCCTTCACGCGGATGTTCACGTTGTAGTCGATCACGCGTTTCACGCCGACCAGTACTTTCATCGCATTCACTCCCGTTGACTTCGCGGCCCGGCAAACGGCCTCGATACGCCTTACATGCCCGAATAGATCGGGCCCTCGCCGCCTTGCGGTACCTGCCACTGGATGTTCTGGGTGGGGTCCTTGATGTCGCAGGTCTTGCAGTGCACGCAGTTGGCCGCGTTGATCTGCAGGCGCGGCCCCTGGTCGCCATCGACGATCTCGTACACCCCGGCTGGGCAGTAACGTGTCTCCGGCGCCCCGAATTCGGCCAGATTCACCTGGATCGGGACATCGGGATCACGCAGCCGCAGATGGCAGGGCTGGTTCTCGTCGTGATTGGTGTTCGACAAGTGCACCGACGACAGCAACGGAAAGGTGAGTTCCCCATCCGGCGCCGGATAGTCGATGGGCGAGGCATCCGACTGTCGCTGCAACTGTTCGTGATCCGCGTGCTGGGCCAGGGTCCAGGGTGCGCGACCACCGAACAGGTACGTATCCGCGGCGGCATAGGCCAGCCCGCCCCACAAACCCCAGCGGGCAAAGGCCGGGCGGATGTTGCGCGCGCGCCGGAGCTCGGACCAGACCCAGGAATCCGCCAGGGCCCGGTCGACACCAGTAGCAGCGGTCGGTTCGGATGCGTTCACCCAGTGTGCGAATACCGCGTCTGCCGCCAGCATCCCGGATTTCATTGCGGTGTGGGTGCCCTTGATGCGGGCCACGTTCAACAGGCCCGCGGCATCCCCCACCAGCATCCCGCCGGGGAATTCCAGCTTGGGGCAGGACTGAACCCCACCCTCCACCAAGGCCCGCGCTCCATAGGACAGGCGGCGACCACCCTCGATATGGCGGCGAATCTCCGGATGGGTCTTGAACCGCTGCATCTCCTGGTAGGGCGAGAGGTTCGGGTTGGCATAGTCGAGCCCGATCACGAACCCCACGGACACGCGGCGCTCGTCGAAGTGGTACAGAAAGCCGCCGCCGTAGGTCCGGGCGTCCAGGGGCCAGCCGACCGTATGTACCACGGTGCCCGGCCGGTGGACGGCCTCGTCCACTTCCCAGACCTCCTTGATGCCAATGCCGTAGGTCTGCGGATCGGCATCGCGATCCAGCTCGTAGGCGGCAATCACCTGCTGGCTCAGCGACCCGCGGCAGCCTTCCGCCAGGAGAGTCCGCCCCGCCACGATCTCCACACCGGGCTCGTGCTGCGGGCCGGGCGTACCGTCCGGCTGCAAGCCGGTGTCCGCGGTGGCAACGCCCCGCACGGCACCCTGCTTGTCATAGAGCACCTCGGCCGCCGCGAAGCCCGGGTAGATGTCCACCCCCAGTGCCTCCGCCTGCTCGCCCAGCCAGCGGCACAGGTTGCCCAGCGAGCCCACATAATTTCCCTCGTTGCGCAGTGCGCCGGGAGTGGGCAGCCGCAGACTTCCATGCTCGCGCAGCAACAGGAAGTGATCATCCACGGTGGACGTTTTCAACGGCGCTCCGAGATCGCGCCAGTCGGGGATCAATTCGTCGAGCGAACGCGGATCGATCACCGCACCGGAAAGGATATGCGCCCCGACCTCGGGCCCCTTTTCCAGTACGCAGACCGAGAGATCGTCCCGGCCCTGGTCCTGCGCCAGTTGGCGCAGACGGATCGCGGCCGCAAGGCCCGAAGGACCCGCGCCCACGATGACCACATCCATCTCGATCTGCTCGCGTTCCATGGTGATCTCCCGCTCAGTCGGCGTGGATGGGCTACTGCTCGACGAAGGCCCGCTCGATTACGTACTCACCCGGCACGCCCGTCTTGGGCGAAGCGGTGAAGCCCATCTGATCCAGCAGGTTCGACAGGTCCTCGAGCATCGCCGGGCTGCCACAGATCATGGCCCGGTCCTGTTCCGGATCGAGCTGCGGCAGACCGAGGTCTTCAGCCATCTTGCCGCTCTCGATCAGGTCCGTGATGCGGCCCTGGTGAACGAAGTCCTCGCGCGTGACCGTCGGGTAGTAGAGCAACTGCTCCTGCGCGAGCTCGCCGAGGTATTCGTGGTTCGGGAGCTCCTCGGTCAGGTATTCCTGGTAGGCCAGCTCGCTTCTGTATCGCACGCCGTGGACCAGGATCACCTTCTCGAATCGCTCGTAGGTTTCCGGGTCGCGGATGATGCTCATGTAGGGTGCGAGGCCGGTGCCCGTGCCGAACAGATACAGGTTCTTGCCCGGCAGCAGATCGTGGATCACCAGCGTTCCGGTGGCCTTGCGGCTTACCAGGAGCTGGTCACCCTCGTTGATATGCTGCAGACGCGAGGTCAACGGGCCGTCCGGTACCTTGATGCTCAGGAACTCGAGGTATTCCTCGTGGTTCGGGCTCACGATGCTGTAGGCGCGCAGTAGGGGCTTGCCCTCCACCTCGAGACCGATCATCACGAAATGACCGTTCTCGAAGCGCAGGCCCGGATCGCGCGTGGTCTTGAAGCTGAACAACGTGTCATTCCAGTGGTGCACGCTTAGTACTTCTTGTGGGTCACAGGCTGCCATGGGGTCTACCTCCCAGATTCGAGTCGGGTTGTGTTTCCATCATTGGTTGAATGGCCGGGGCCCTCGCGCTGATCTCCCACAAATAACGCCACGGATAGATACCCTGTTCGTGGCCATCGGAGAACACGAAGCGCACCCCACTGACCCCGAACGGAACGATGTCGACCACGTCCACTTGAGTGGCGTCTGTCACCGGTTCGTCCCGACGCCGGGCCAGAGTGCAATGGGCGCAGCGACACGCCAGCCGCAATGCCTCGAAACGCTTGCAGGTAACCTCGCCGGTGGGCCAGCAAAACTGAACCTCGCCGGCCTGCCCCTGCAGGCGGATCTCCTTCGGCGGTTGCATGCTCATTACGCGCGCCCTCCGGCGGCCAGCGGGCCGCCCTCCACGGGACAGGTGCGAGCCAGTTCGGCGAGCACGGTTTCCTCGATCACCAGGGTGGTGACCGGCGGCCACAACAGGGGGTTATCCGGGTCGTCCACCGGACGCGCCCCGAGCAGCGTGGCCACGCCGCTCAACCACGCCCCCAAAAAGGCGCCGCGCGTTACCCAGCTTGTAATGACAAGATGCGACATAATGACTCAGCGTTCCAGCTCGGCCAGCTTGCCCGTGCGCTCGATCCACTCTTCCGCGTCGGGCAGCGGGTCCTTCGCAGAGGTTATTAGCGGCCAGATAGCCGCCAGCTCGGCATTCAAGTCGAGGAGATGTTTCTGATCCTCAGCCAACTCACCTTCCGGCTGGATCGCCTCGGGCGGACATTCCGGCACACACAGGTCACAGTCGATGCACTCCACCGGGTCAATCACCAACATGTTGGGGCCCTCGTGGAAGCAGTCCGCCGGACACACTTCGACGCAATCGGTGTACTTGCACCGGATACAGTTCTCGTTCACTACGTAAGTCACGGTTGCCTCCGTATGGCGACGTGTCGCTCTCGGTGAAACACGCGGCGAATCAACTCGCCACGCGCAGCTTCGACTGGGCCCAAAGGGCGGTCTTGCGGACATCGGGATCCGGATCGTCCATCGCGCTTTCCACGTACGCCTGCGCCTTGGCATCCCCAATCTCGCCCAGGGCGCCAACGGCGGCCTTGCGCAGGTTCGACACCGGGTCGTCGGTGCACACGCCCACCGCCTCCACAGCCTTCGGGTCACCCAAAGTGCCCAGGGCCTCCACGGCCTTCTCGCGCACCTGCCAGAAGGCGTCGCGGGTCGCCTCGATCAGGCTCTGGAGTGCGGCGCGCAGGCGCAGCTTGCCGATCATGGAGGCCGCCTCGGTTCGAACCTGCCAGTTTTCGTCTCGCAGGCCACCCAGCAACGCATCCACAACGGAGTCGGGATCGCCGTACGACAGGGCACTCACCGCCACCCGCCGAACATCCGGGTCGGAATCCTCGCGGGCTCGCTCCATCAGCACCGGAAGGTTGGCCGGCGACCGCAACCACCCAAGCACGGAGACCGCCTCACGGCGCACCCCAGCATCGGAATGTTGCAGCATGGCCAGGGCGGGTTCGCAGCTCTCGGCGAGCCGCATGGGCTTGAGTGCCCCGAGCACACCAATAATGACGAATGGGTCGTCACTGCCCTTCAGGGCATCCAGCAACGGCTGGGCCGCGTCGGTATCTTTCAGGTCCGCCAAGGCGTGGGCAGCGGCATTACGTACCGCCTCGTCGCTATCGCTGAGCGCCGCCAGCAGGGCATCGGCGATATCGGCCGACTCGAACTCGTCGACGACCTTGGCCGCTTCTCGACGGACCGAGGGGTCGGGGTCTTTCAGGGCCTGGGTCAACAGGTCGGCCGCTTCGGGCTCCGCACTGTCCACCAGGGCCAGGACCCCGACGCGCCGCATCTCCACGTCATCGGAGGCCAGCTTGTCGGCAATGTCCTGCAGTTCTGGATCGTCGTATTGGCTCATCGGGTTCACCTTCAGCTCAGCAGATACGGAATGTTCACGGTGACCGCGTCGGTCGGGCAGTCCTTCTCGCAAGGCATGCAGTACCAACATTCGTCGTAATGCATATGGGCCTTGCCCGTGACCTCGTCGATCAGCAGGACATCCAGCGGGCAGACGTCGATGCAGACCCGGCAACCCTTATCGGCGATGCACTTCTCTTCATCGACCACCACCGGGACGGTCGTCTTGTGGTTGGCTACAGGCATGTCACTTCCCCTTTATTCAGCCGGGACTTCATCGGTGTTTTCGATCCGCATGGACTGGTAGGCCGACAGCTCGTCGTCGTCCAGCGGGATGATGTAGGGGTCCACCGGACGCGTACCGGTGCACATGGATCCGTCCTCGCCCTTGTACAGGCGGCTGTGACAGAACCAGTTCTCGTCGTCGCGCTCGGGGTAGTCGATGGAGTAGTGGTACAGCCCCCAGCGGGATTCCTTGCGCGCCATCGAGGCGCGCGCCGCCATCTCGGCGCAGTCGACAATCGCATGCACCTCGAGGGCACGCAGCAGTTCATGGGGATCCCGGGCGTGGAGCTTGGCCAGGTCCTCGCGCACCTGGAGGATGCGGCTGAGCCCGATCTCCATCTTCTTGGTGACCTTGGGCGGCTGCAGGTAGTCGTTCACCAGGCGTCGCACCTTGTACTCCATCTGCTCCGGAGGAATGCCGTCCTCCGCATTCAGCGGCGCCATCACGCGTTCGAGTTCCGCCGCAATCAACGACTCGTCCAGGGGTGCGTCGGTCCAGTCACTGACATAACGCGTCGCGCTCTCGCCGCAGATCTGGCCGTACACGAATGCGCCCAACATGTAACTGTGCGGCACGGAACCCATGTCCCCGGCCGCATACAGGCCCGGCACGGTGGTCTCGCCGTGTTCGTTGATCCACACCCCGGAAGCCGAGTGGCCGCTACAGAAACCGACCTCGGAGATGTGCATCTCCAGCATGTGCTCGCGATAGTTGGTACCGCGCCCGGCATGAAAGCGTTCGCGCGACGGGCGCTCGTTGGTATGCAGGACCGTCTCGATCTCCTGGATGGTCTCCTCGGCGAGGTGATCCACCTTCAGGTAGACCGGGCCCTTGCCCCCTTCCAGCTCTCGGTAGAACTCCAGCATCATCTGGCCCGACCAGTAGTCGCACTCGATGAAGCGCTCGCCCTGGGCATTCGCCGTGTAGCCGCCCAGCGGGCCGGTCACGTAGGCACAGGCCGGACCGTTGTAATCCTTCAGCAACGGGTTGATCTGGTAACACTCCAGATTCGCCAGGTCCGCGCCGGCGTGATAGGCCATCGCATGCCCCTCGCCCACATTGGTGGGGTTCTCGTAGGTGCCGTACAGATAACCGGAGGTCGGCAGGCCCAGGCGTCCCGCGGCGCCGGTCGCCATGATCACGGCCTTGGCGCGGATCAGCATGGGCTCGGAGGTCCGGGTGTTCACCGCAAAGGCGCCGGCGATCTTGCCGTCGCGATCCTTCAGCAGGCGGGTGGCCTGGTAACGGTTTTCCACCTTCACCCGGTTACGGCGCAGGCGCCGGTACAGGATCTTCTTGACGTTGTGCCCCTCGGGCATGGGCAGCACGTAGCTACCCATGTGATGGACCTTCTTCACGTCGTAATCGCCGGTCTCGTCCTTCTGGAAGTGCACACCCCAGGAGTCCAGCTTCTGGATCATGTCGTAGGAGCGTTCGGCGTAGGCCAGCACGGCCTTCTGGTGGACGATGCCGTCATTCGCCGTGGTGATCTCCTTTACATACTGCTCGGGCGTGGCCCGACCCGGGATGATGGCGTTGTTCAGGCCGTCCATCCCCATGGAGATCGCGCCGGAACGTTTCACGTTGGCCTTTTCCAGCAACATGACATCCAGCTCGGGGTTCTCTTCCTTGACGGTGACGGCCGCCAGAGGACCCCCGGTCCCGCCACCAATCACCAGGACATCCATCTCGACTGTTTCAATTTCGCTGACTTTCATAGGTACTCCTCATTGGGATCCGTACGGAACTTGCAGTTGAAGGTGTCTTCGCGGAACGACAGACACTCCACGTCAAAGGCACGACCGCTGCGGTCGAGAAAGACACGGATGAGTTTCAGGACGGGGGCCTCCACCGGAAGCGCCAGTGCTTCCTGTACCCCTGGCTCCGGGTGACAGGCCTCGATTTCGATACGGGCACTCCGCACCCTGAGGCCCAGACGATTTTTGAGTACGGACAAGGTGTCCACCGTGAGATCGCGGCTGAATATGCGCCGCCCAATGGCCAGCGGCAGAAAGCTCTCACTGACCATGACCGGCTCCGACCGCAAGCACTGCACCTGGCGAATGCGGGTGACCGAGTCCTCGGGCGCTAGCCCCAGTTCGCGCGTCACCCGCGATGGCGGCGTCATTTCCTGCATGGACAGCAGGCGCACATCGGCCTCACCGATCTGACGGGTCACCGTCTCGCCAAAGGCCTCCATGCGCCGCAGCTCCTGGCTCACCCGCGGGCGGGCGACAAAGATTCCGCGCCCCTGCGCAGTTACCACCAGACCTTCTGCACGCAACTCGCGAAGCGCCCTGCGCACGGTGATTCGGCTGACCCCAAAGGCCTCGATCAGCTCCTTCTCGGTGGCCAGTCGCTCGTTTGGCGCGCGCACCCCCTGGAGAATCTCGCGACGCAGACTGTCGCGGACCCAGCCGTAGAGCGACCCGGATCCGCCAGACCGGCTCACGGGACGCGGGAGTCCCGTGCTTGCAAGCCCTGCTTGGCGGTGGGTATCGATCATATGTACTAGCCTATCATAACAAGTTATGAGGTGTAAGAGGATCCAGTAGCTCTTCGGCTCTAGACCGACCGCCCCTGCTGCTCGAACGCCCGAGTCGTCTCGGCCCGAATCAGGTCCAGACACTGCTTTTTCAGCTCGACGAATCGGGGCTCGGTCACTACCTCGTGGGTGCGCGGGTGCGGGATGTCGACGCGAATATCCTCGATCAACCGCCCCGGACTCGCGCTCATCACGATGATCCGGTCCGCCAGAAACACGGCCTCCTCGATGTCATGCGTGACGAACACGATGGTGGTGTGAAACTCCTGGCGCAGATCCACCAGGTTTTGCTGCATCATCGAGCGCGTCTGGGCATCGAGCGCCCCGAACGGCTCGTCCATCAGCAATACGTCGGGGTAATTGGCCAAGGCGCGCGCGATGCCGACCCGCTGCTGCATACCCCCGGACAATTGCGCCGGAAAGTGGTTGCCGTAAGCCGAAAGCCCCACCATCCCGAGGAAGGTGCGCGCGATACTGTCGGACTCGGTCCTCGAGTGACCGGCCATGCGGGGGCCAAAGGCGACGTTCTTGCGCACGCTCTTCCAGGGGAACAGCGAGTGCTGCTGAAACACCATGCCGCGCTCCGGTCCCGGCCCGCGCACGCGCTTGCCATCCACCTCGACACGCCCCGCCGTGGGCGCGACGAAGCCGGCCACCGCATTCATCAAGGTCGACTTGCCGCAACCCGAAGGCCCCAGCAGACAGATGAATTCGCCCGGTTCAATCTCCAGATTCGCTCCATCCACCGCCAGGTTACGGCGGCCATTGGTATTGAACTCGATGGACACATCGGAGATCTGCACTCGGCCTGCCTCGGCACGACCCGCCAGCGCCCCACCGGGTGCGGGTTTCTTGCGTGAGGGCCCTTCGCCAAAGGCCCAGAAATTTCCAATTCTCATTGTGCTATCCCGTTGCTTAGCATGATCCGAAAGAGGTGCGGCTGGTCCTAGCGCTGCCAGCGCAGGAACGGCCGGGCGCCATAGCGCACCAACAGCGTGGACAGGGTCCCCAGGAGGCCGATCGTTACCATCCCGACAATGATCTGCGGGTACTGAACCAATGAGTAGGAACTCCAGGTGAAGTAGCCGATCCCGTACTGGCCACTGATGATCTCGCCCGCCAGCAGCGAGAACCATGCGATGCCCATGCCAATGGCCATGCCCGCCACGATGCTGGGCAGCGCCGCCGGCAGGACGACATGAATCAGAATCGAGGTACTGGAAGCGCCCAGAGCGCGGGCGGCCCGCACAAGGTCCTTGGGTGTCTGATCGACCCCGTGCATGGTGTTCAGCACGATCGGGAAAAAGGCCCCGAGAAAGGTAATGAAGATGATGCTGCTCTGTTCTGTAGGGAGCATCAGGATCGCCAGCGGGATCCAGGCCACCGCCGGGATGGGCCGGAAGATCTCCACGTAGGGAGAGAAGACATCCTCCACAAAACGATTGCGGCCCATGAATACACCAAGGGCGACACCCAAGACGGTGGCTAACCCAAAGGCGATGGCCACGCGCTCGACGCTGGCACTGATATGCCGATAGAAAGTATCGGACGACAACAGATCCAACAGCACCGCGCCCACAACGCCGGGCCGGGGTACATTCTCGAAGTTGAGGAGCAATCGGAAATCATTGACGGAGGCCAGATGCCACAGGCCGATCAGCACCACCACCGAGATCACCCGGACGCTGTAGCGTGCCCACCAGGTACCGCTCAATGCCTTCAGGCGCTCGCCGATAGAAGCGTCACCCGCTCCACCAGACAAGGATGCGCCCGCTCGAGGCGCTTCCTGTGACGAAGGCGCGGTATCTGCTGCCGGGGCCGTCGACGTCGGGTTGTCGGGCGCGGAAGGAGCACTCTCCACCGTCTCGTCTGCTACCGGCACAGTCTTGTTCGTCATCTGAAAACCCTTCCCTCGAGGCCATCAGGTCTTACCCAATGGATTGATCGGCAACGCCACAACTCAACTTGTCCTGACGTGTTCTTACGCCTGGAAGTGCCTGCAGCATCCATGCCAATGCCCCGGGGGCATCGAGAAAGGGGGTTAAGATGCTGTTTCGAAGAGGGCTTATCGGTTCAGAGGAAAAGGGAACCAGGCGGCGACGCGGACCCCATGCATCACGTGAGGGCGAACGCGCCCCACGACGGGGCGCTCAAACCCGAAAACACGAGGAGCATGATGACAAGTGTGGCAAGGATCAGCGGCCCGCCGACCATCGGGAAAACGCGAATTGAATCGCGCACCTCTCCAGGACTCAGCGGGCCAAGAAGCCCGCTTCGATCAAAGTCTGGCGTAGCCGTGCATGGGCTTCGGTGACGCGCGCGCGGGGACCACGTACGCCCAATTCGACCCGCGGCGCGTCGCGATCCATGCGCGGCAGGCAGGAAATACGCAGGTCCGGGAATGCGGCCTCCATTGCCTCAAGCACCGGCACCAGCGAGCTCTCGGTGGTGTTTTGCAGGATCAGGCTCTCTTCCACTGAACCTGCTTCCGCGTTGCGCTGGGGGAAGCGCTGGTCCAGCACCCAGCGCACCATGGGCTCGGCCATGGCAGGAAATCCGGGTACACAATAATGTCGTTCGCAGCAAAACCCCGGCACGCCATTGACCGGGTTCGGGATCAGGCTGGCACCCTCGGGCAACTCGGCCATGCGGATGCGATGCGGATAGGCCTCGTCACCGAAGCGGCGTTCCAGTAAATCGACAAATTCCGGATGGCGCTGGAGCGGGCGACCCAGCGCCTCGGCCAGGCAGGCGCGGGTGCGGTCATCCGGGGTGGCGCCGATGCCGCCAAAGCTGAACACCTCGGCTCCGCTTGCCAGGGTTTCGCGGAAGGTCTGCGCCAGGACGCGCGCGTTGTCGCCGACGATCCGCAGCCAGGCGAGTTCAAGGCCCTTCTCGGCGAGCGCCTCGGTCAGGTGCGCCTGGTGCCGGTCCCGGCGCTTGCCGCTGAGGAGTTCGTCGCCAATGATCACGGCGCCGATCTCGATCTCGCCCGTCTCGGTGGGCGCTTGCTCCCGTTCGGCCATCACGGGTCCGTCCATCGCCCCGGCCTTCGCCACGTTACTGTTTGGCGCCCAGCGCGAGCGCGCGCTCGCGGGCCGCGGCACGCGCCTCGGGGGCGTTGTCCGGATCGTTAAGCCACGGCGCCAGATGCTGGTGCAGCAGCCCGGCCAGGAAGTCGAGGTGATCCGCGCGGTCGTTCAGGGCCGGGATGTAGTGGAAGCGTTCGCCACCGGCCTCCTGGAAGATCTCGCGATTCTCGTCGCCGATCTCCTCGATGGTCTCCAGGCAGTCGGCGGAGAAGCCGGGGCAGATCACGTCCACCGAGCGCACGCCCTGCCCCGGCAGGGCCTCCATGGTCTTGTCGGTGTAGGGCTGCAGCCACTCCTCGCGCCCGAAGCGCGACTGGAAGGTGACCTGCCACTGGTCGTCATTCAGCCCCAGCGCCTGGGCCAGCTTGTGCCCGGTGGCATGACACAGGCAGTGGTAGGGGTCGCCCTGCAGCAGGTAGCGCTTGGGAATGCCGTGGAAGGACATCACCAGGCGGTCGGCCTGACCGTGTTCCTGCCAGTGCTCGCGCACGCTGCTGGCCAGGGCCTCGATATAGCCGGGCTGGGCGTCGTAGGCGGCGATGAACTGCAGGTCCGGCACCCAGCGCCAGCCCTTGAGCACATCGGCCACGGCATCGAAGGTGGAGCCGTTGGTGCTGGCCGAGTACTGCGGATACAGCGGCAACACGACCACACGACGCACGCCTTGGCGGCGCAGTTCGTCCAGGCCGGATGCAATGGACGGGTTGCCATAGCGCATGCCCAGGGCGACCGGGACATCCTCGCCGACCTGCGCGGCCAGGCGCTCGCGCACACCGGCGGCCTGGCGTTTCGAGATCGCCAGCAGCGGCGAGCCCTCGTCGGTCCACACGGTTGCGTATTTCGCCGCCGAGCGCTTGGGCCGAATGTTCAGGATCACGCCGTTCAGAATCAGCCACCAGATAGGTCGCGGGACCTCGACCACGCGCGGGTCCCAGAGGAACTCCTTCAGGTAGCGCCGCAAGGCGGGCGCGGTGGGCTCGTCCGGCGTTCCCAGATTGGTCAGCAAAACGCCGACGCCGCGCGCCTGGCCATGGCGATAATCCGCTTCTCCGAAATACTTCATGGGGCTCCTTGCAGGCATGGGGGACGGTGACTCCCTGTCGGAGTCACGGAGCGTCGCTTTGGTTCACACGCCAAGGATACCCGCGGGCACGAGTGGGCGCGCGCCCGGGACGGATCAGACGCTACGACCCCGCAACGGGCTGGTACGCGGGAAGTGCGCCTGCAGGAACTCCATCTGGTCGGCCAGCACGCGCTTGCCCTTGAGGAAGATGTATTCCGCGTGGGTGGGCGTAAACGGGATGGCGAGCAACTGCATCCCGGCCTCTTCCGGCGTGAACCCTGCCTTGTGGTTATTGCAGCGCTTGCAGGCGGTGACCACGTTGGTCCAGGTGTCTTCGCCGTCCTGGCTGATCGGGGTCACGTGGTCGCGGGACAAATCGCGTTCGGGGAACGCGTGACCGCAGTAGAGGCAAAGGTGGGCATCGCGGCGGAACAGGGTGGTGTTATTGAGCGGGGGGATGTAGTCGTTGAAGCGGGACTTGCGGGTGCCGTGAGTGGCGATGATCGAGTTGACCTCGACCCGTGACTGCAACCCGGTGCGCGCGTTGATGCCGCCGCGCATGCGATATAGCGGGCTGCCACAGGTGTAGGCCACCTGCTCGGTGTAATAGAGGCGCACGGCCTGCTCCAGGCCGATCCACTCCAGCGGCATGCCCGCGGCATCCGTGCGCAGGACCTGATGCTCATTCGGCAACATGACCCCGTCCCGTCTCAAGGAAACACGGATTTGCTCACGCGGCGTACGGGTGAACAAATCCATGCCGCCTTCGATACCCGAAAAACAATAAACAGCCTTCAGGAACAAAGCAATTACAACACCATGACCCGCGGTATCGTAAGCTCGCCCAACCTGACGGGCCCGGCAACGAGGGTGGACACGGTTTAAGCACGAGGCCGGATCCGCTACACTCGCGGGTCGTTTTTTGTGCGGCACGCCCGAATCACGCGTGCCGCATCCGATTTCACCACCCGCGAGCGCGGCTGATCGTCCCATAGGGAATACGGGAACGCTTGGCCCGGGGAGAGAGCGCATGGCAATCAAATTATCCGTTCCCAGGGAATCCGCCAGTGGCGAGCGCCGCGTGGCCCTGGATCCGTCGGTAGCGGCCAAGTTCAGCGATATGGGCATCACGGTGCAGCTGGAAAAGGGTGCCGGTTCCGAGGCCCATTTTCCGGATGCGGCCTACGAGAAGGCCTCCGTGGTCGACACCGAGACCGCCTACGGCCAGTCGGATCTGATGGTCCGCGTGGCACCGCCGACAGTCGAGGAGATCAACCAGCTGCCGGAAGGCTCGACCGTGGTCAGCCTGTTCCACGCTCACCGCAACCCGGATGTGGTCAAGGCGATGCAGGAGCGCAAGATCCTGAGCTTCGCGATGGAGCTGATCCCGCGCATCTCGCGCGCCCAGAGCATGGACGTGCTGTCCTCGCAGGCAGCCGTGGTCGGCTACAAGGGCGCGATCATGGGCTCCGATCTGTCCTGCCGCTTCTTCCCGATGCTGACCACCGCGGCCGGCACCATCCGCCCGGCCAAGGTGATCGTGATCGGCGCCGGCGTGGCCGGGCTGCAGGCGATTGCCACGGCCAAGCGCCTGGGCGCGATGGTCGAGGCCTATGACGTGCGCTCCGCCACCAAGGAGCAGGTCGAGTCGCTGGGCGCGAAGTTCCTGGATCTCGGCGTCTCCGCCGAGGGCGAGGGCGGCTACGCCCGCGAACTGACCGCGGAAGAGAAAAAGCAGCAGCAAGATGCCCTGGGCGAGTACATCGCCAAGGCCGACGTGCTGATTACCACCGCCGCGATCCCGGGACGCGATGCACCCAAGCTAATCCCCAAGATCATGGTCGAGGGCATGAAGCCGGGTGCGGTCATCATCGACCTGGCGGCCGAAGGTGGCGGCAACTGCGAGCTGAGCAAGCCCGGCGAGACCCACGACCACAAGGGCGTGATCATCCATGCCCCGTTGAACGTGCCCTCGCAGGTCCCGCTGCATGCCTCCGAGATGTATGCCAAGAACCTGCTGAATTTCCTCACGCCGATGATCGCCGAAGGCGGCGAATTCCAGCCCGACTGGGATGACGAGGTCATCGCCAAGAGCGTGCTGACCCGCGATGGCGAGATCGTGCACGAGGCCACCCGCGAGGCCCTGAAGGGAGCTCAATCATGATCATCGAAGGCTTTATCGCGCTGTACATCTTCATGCTCGCGGCCTTCACCGGCTACGAGATCATCTCCAAGGTCCCGGTCATCCTGCATACCCCGCTGATGTCCGGTTCCAACTTCGTCCACGGCATCGTGCTGGTCGGGACCATGGTCGCACTCGGCCACGCCACGACCCCGCTGGAACAGGCTATCGGCTTTGTCGCCGTGATCCTGGCCGCGGGCAACGCCGTGGGTGGCTATGTCGTCACCGAACGCATGCTGGAGATGTTCAAGACCAGCAAGAAGGACGACAAGAAGGGAGATAACGCATGAGTCTGATTATCAACCTCGCCTACTTTGCGGCGGCGGTCCTGTTCATCGTCGGCCTCAAGCAGATGTCTTCGCCGACCACCGCGCGGCCGGGCATCATGTGGGCCGGCGTGGGGATGGTGCTCGCCACGCTCGTGACCTTCGTGCATCCGGAAGTCTCCGGGGGCGTGAACTACACCCTGATCGTCCTGGGTATCGTCATCGGTGGCGGTCTCGCCTGGTGGAGCGGCAAGAAGGTCGCCATGACCGACATGCCGCAGATGATCGCGCTGTACAACGGCATGGGCGGCGGCGCCGCGGCCGGCATCGGTGCGATCTACCTGCTGCAGGCCACCCCGGAAAGCGTCACCAATACCGGCCTGGCGATCGCCACCACCGGCTCGCTGATCGGTGCGGTGGCCTTCTCTGGCTCGCTGGTGGCCTACGCCAAGCTGCAGGGCCTGATGAAGAAGACCTTCCACTTCCCGGGCCAGCAGGTGGTGAACATCGCCATCTTTGCTATCACCGTGATCCTCGGCTTCATGCTGGCGACCGGCGGCGGCGAGATCGGCTCGGCCACACTGCTGCTGTTCTTCGTCCTGTCGCTCGCCTTCGGCATCCTGATGACCCTGCCGATCGGCGGCGCCGACATGCCGGTGGTCATCTCGCTGTACAACGCCCTCACCGGCCTGGCAGTCGGCCTCAAGGGCATCGTGCTCGACAACCCGGCCCTGATGATCGCCGGTATCGTCGTCGGCGCGGCCGGTACGCTGCTCACGCAGCTGATGGCCAAGGCGATGAACCGCCCGATCAAGAACATCCTGTTCAGCCAGTTCGGTGGCAGCAGCGGGGGTGCCGAGGAAGCGATCGAGGGCACCATGAAGGAGATCCAGGCCAACGACGCCGGGATCATGATGGCCTTTGCCGAGAAGGTGATCATCGTGCCGGGCTACGGTATGGCCGTGGCACAGGCGCAGCACAAGATCTGGGAATTCACCCAGCTGCTGCAGAAGCGCGGCGTAGACGTGAAGTTCGCGATCCACCCGGTCGCGGGCCGCATGCCCGGGCACATGAACGTGCTGCTGGCCGAGGCCGGCGTGCCCTACGACATCATCTTCGACCTCGACGAGATCAACGAGGAGTTCAAGACCGCGGATGTCGCCATGGTCATCGGCGCGAACGACGTCGTGAACCCGGTGGCCCGGACCAATCCGGACTCGCCGATCTACGGCATGCCGATCCTCAACGCGGACCAGGCGCACAACGTCATCTGCGTGAAGCGCGGCAAGGGCTCCGGTTTCTCGGGCATCGAGAACCACCTGTTCTATGCCGACAACAACCAGATGTTGTACGGCGACGGCCAGAAGGTGGCCGCCGAGCTGGTGGCATCGGTCAAGGCCCTCGGCTAGTCGACCCGCCCCACTCGCGGGGCCCGGACACCGGGCCCCGTAACCGAAACCCGGCCACCGTTTTGCGGTGCCGGGTTTTTTTTGTTGCTCACCCACCGGGCCAGGATTGAAACCCGAAATCTGTACGTTTCCTGTACAAACTACCCACAAGGGCCAGGGTCAAACCCCGGTTAGCACACACAGCGCGCACTCGGTTTCACATAGCGATCATAACTCGCTGTTTTCCCTATATTAAATGGATATGGTCGATTTTTGCCCAATCCAAGTAGCCCTTAGCAGTAACAAGCATTTAGGGATGTTCATACCGATTCACCCACAGAGTTATCCACAGCTTTTGTGGATAACCCCCTCCCGCAGTGCGGCGGCCTCTCCCCCTCCCCGGGGTCCGACACAGTAGACTGTGCGCATGCCTGCCACGCCCCGAATCGCCTGCATCGCGCTGGATCGCCCTCTGGACCGGCTGTTCGACTACAGCATCCCCAAGGACCTGACGCTTGCACCCGGCCAGCGGGTGCGCGTGCCCTTCGGGCGCGGGTCGACCATCGGGGTCGTGGTCGAGCTGGCATCCACCAGCGAGGTTGCACCCGGCCGCCTGCGTGCGATCCAGGAAGCACCCGAGGCAGAACCGATTCTGGGGTCCCGCCTGCTGGAGCTGCTGCAGTTCGGAGCCCGGTACTATCACCACCCCCTGGGCGAAGCCCTGCTGGGGGCACTCCCCCCGGCCCTGCGCCATGGCGACCCGCTCCCCGCCCTGACCCCGGAGACCCTGTGGCGGATGACACCCGCGGGCAGCCAGGCGCTGGCCGACGGTGACGCCCGCGGGCGACGCCAGCAGGCCGTCCTCCGCGCGCTCGCCCACCCGAATTCCACACCGCATGACTCACCGGCCCTGGATCGCGCCACCCTGGCCGCCGCCACCGGGCTGCAACTCGCCCCGCGCGAACTGCGCGCGTTTGCGGAACGCGGCTGGCTGGAGGCGACCACGCCCGACCCGAAACAGCCACCGCCCCCGAACACCAGCGACCACACCCTGACCGCCGAACAACGCGCCGCCGTCGACGCCCTGACCCCGGATACCGGCGTACCCCTCCTGCTGGAGGGTGTCACCGGCAGCGGCAAGACCGAGGTCTACCTGCAAATGGCCGAACGCGTGCTGGCACGCGGGCGCCAGGTCCTGTTCCTGATCCCCGAGATCGCCCTGACGCCACAGCTGAGCGCGCGCATCCAGCAGCGCTTCCCCGGGCAGGTCGCCCTCCTCCACTCCGGGCTGTCCGAGGGCGAGCGCCTGCGCGCCTGGGAGTCCGCCCGTCAGGGGCAGCGCCGCATCGTCGTCGGCACCCGTTCGGCGCTGTTCACGCCCCTGCCCGATCTCGGCCTGATCATCGTTGACGAGGAGCACGACAGCGCCTTCAAGCAGCAGGACGGCTTTCGCTACAACGCCCGCGACCTGGCCATCAAGCGCGGCCAGCTGGAACAGGCCGCGGTGGTCCTGGGCTCGGCCACGCCGACCCTGGAGACCCTGCATGCGGCGACCACTGGCCGCTACGCCCATGCCCGACTGGCGACGCGCCCGGACGGCTCTCAACCGCCCGCCGTCGAGGCCATCGACACGCGTGTGCACACCCCGGACGAGGGCCTCACCGCCCCGCTTCTGGATGCCATGCAACAGACCCTCGCCGCCGGCCACCAGTGCTTCCTGCTGTTGAACCGGCGCGGCTTCGCCCGCGTGCTGGCCTGCGACGCCTGCGGCTGGGTCGCCGAATGCCCGGACTGCGATGCGCGCCTGACCATCCACGCGCACAACCCGCGTGCCGTCTGCCACCTCTGCGGTCACCAGGAACCGCGCCCCCAGCGCTGCCCGCAATGCGGCGAGGCCCTGGCCCAGCGCGGTCTCGGCACCCAGCGCCTGGAACAGGCCCTGGCCCGCCACTACCCGACCACTCCGCTGATCCGCCTGGACCGCGACAGCATCCGCCACAAGGGGGCGCTCGAGGAGGCGCTGGACCGTATCCGCCAGCTGGATGCCGCCATCGTCGTCGGGACCCAGATGCTGGCCAAGGGCCACGACTTCCCGCAGGTCGGACTGGTCGGCGTGATTGACGTCGACCAGGGCCTGTTCAGCGTCGACCTGCGCGCGACCGAAAACACCCTGCAGCTGATCGTGCAGGCCGCCGGGCGCGCCGGACGTGGTTCCGGCGGCGGCCGCGTCCTGCTGCAGACAGGGCATCCGGACCACCCTCTGATCCGCGGCCTGAACGCCGCGGACTACCCGGCGATGGTCGCGCCCCTGCTGGAGGAGCGCGCTGCCGCCGAGATGCCACCCCACGGCCACCTGGCCCTGGTCCGCGTCGAGGCGGGCGATGCCGAGACCACCCGCCGCCACGCCGAGCGCGTCGCCACCCACCTGCGCAACGCCGCCGCCGAAAGCCTGCGCGTGCTCGGCCCGGCCCCCGCACCGCGCCACCGCGTCAATCGCCGCTTCCGCGAACAGATCCTGCTGCAGTCCACCCAGCGCGGCCCACTCCATCGGGCCCTGACCCGCGCCCGCCACGCCTGGCAGACCGACGACCTCCCGCGCGGCACCCGCATCGCCATCGACATCGACCCGGTCTCGCTGGCGTAAACCGCCGCCCGGTTCCCTTCGAGCGCCCCGTACCGGGGCGGCACGACCAGCGCTTCCGGGTTAGAATGCGGCCCTTTTTACCCGACGGATCGAGCTTCCCTTGAAAGACACCCTGACCGAGGCCCTGGCGGCCGCACTGGAGACCCTGGTGGCCGAAGGCCGCGTACCCGCCGACCACGGTGTCGAGGTGCAGGTCACGCGTGCGCGCGACCGCGAACACGGCGACTTCGCCGCCAACCTGGCGATGCAGCTCGCGCGCCCGGCGAAATCCAAGCCACGCGATCTGGCCGAGGCCCTGTGTGCGGCCATGCCCGAGGTGCCCGGCCTCGCCGGCACCGAGATCGCCGGCCCCGGTTTCATCAACTTCCGCCTGGCCGCGGATGCCCGCACGCTGGTGCTGGGCCGCGTCGCGACCCAAGGTGACGACTTCGGCCGCTCCAGCGCAGGCGGCGGACGCCCGGTGCAGGTGGAATTCGTCTCCGCCAATCCCACCGGGCCGCTGCATGTGGGCCATGGCCGCGGCGCGGCCTTCGGCGCCACGGTGGCCGACCTGCTGGATTTCTGCGGCTTCGATGTCACCCGCGAGTACTACGTGAACGACGCCGGGCGGCAGATGAACATCCTCGCTGCCAGTGTGTGGCTACGCTACCTGGAGCAGCACGGTGTCCAGGTGCCGTTCCCGGCCAATGGCTACAAGGGCGACTACATCCACCCGGTCGCCGAGACCCTGACCGCGCAGATCGGCGAACAAGGCGTGCACCCGGCCGAGGCCGTCACCCGCGGTCTTCCGGCGGACGAACCGGACGGCGGCGACAAGGAAACCTTCATCGACGCGGTGATCGCCCGCGCCCGCGAGCTCCTGGGCGAGACGCTCTACCGCAAGGTGTTCGACTGCGGCCTGAACGCAATCCTCGATGACATCCGCGACGACCTGCGCGAGTTTGGCGTCGAGTACCAGTGCTGGTTCTCCGAGCGCAGCCTGGCCGACTCCGGCGCGATCGACGCCGCAATGGAGGACCTGCAGGGGCGCGGCGCGCTGTACGAGCAGGACGGGGCCCTGTGGTTCCGCTCCACCGACTACGGCGACGACAAGGACCGCGTGGTGCGCCGCGAGAACGGCGACTACACCTACTTCGCCTCCGACATCGCCTACCACCGCGAGAAATTCCAGCGCGGCTTCGAGCGCGTCATCAACATCTGGGGCGCTGACCACCACGGCTACGTCCCGCGCGTGCGCGCCGCGCTGCAGGCCCTGGGCCTGGACCCCGGCCGCCTCGACGTGCTGCTGGTGCAGTTCGCGATCCTCTACCGCGGTGGCGAGCGCCTGCCCATGTCCACCCGCGCCGGACAGTTCGTGACCCTGCGCGAACTGCGCGACGAGGTCGGCTCGGATGCCGCGCGCTTCTTCTACGTGCAGCGCCGCTGCGACCAGCACCTGGACTTCGACCTCGACCTCGCCAAGTCGCAGTCCAACGACAACCCGATGTACTACATCCAGTACGCGCACGCGCGCATCGCCAGCGTGCTGCGCACCGCCGTCGAGCGCGGGCATGCCCCGGCCGCGGCCGACGCCGAGGGCCTCAGCACGCGCCTGACCGAACCGCAGGAAGACGACCTGCTGGATCGTCTGGATCGCTTCCCCGAGGTGATCGCGGCGGCCGCCGAGGCCTGCGAACCGCACCAGATCGCCCAGTACCTGCGCGAGCTGGCCGCCGGCTTCCACACCTACTACAACGCGGTACCCTTCCTCAACGCGGACGACCCCGACGTGATCGGTGCGCGTCTCGCGCTGCTGACCGGCGCCAGGCAGGTGCTGCACAACGGCCTGCGCCTGCTGGGCGTGACCGCCCCGGAACGGATGTAGACCATGGCCCAGGCGCGCAAGACCCGTCGCAAGTCCGCCCCGCGGAAGGCCTCGCGGCCGATCCCCGGCTGGGTATGGATGTTGCTCGGCCTGCTGATCGGCCTGGGGCTTGCCGCCGTGCTGTACCTGCAGGGTGCCGACCGCTCGCCGGATCTGGGCGCGCTGTTCGGTGACCCGGATCCCGCGACCGAGACGGCCGCCCCGACCCCGGCACCGGTGGAGCGGGACACCGTTCCCTCGGACGACGAGCCCCGCTTCCGCTACTACGAGCTGCTGCCCGAGGACGAGATCCGGGTGCCGGAGTCCGAGCGCGACGCGCCCGCCCCGGCTGTGCCACCGGCCGCATCGCCCAGTGAAGGCGATCCGGTCGTCCTGCAGACCGGCTCGTTCCGCCGCTTTGCCCAGGCCGATGAGATGAAGGCACGACTGACCCTGCTCGGTCTGGACCCGAAAGTGCACGAGGTCGAGATCCAGGGCGAGACCTGGTACCGCGTCTACCTCGGCCCGTTCAGTGACGAGGACCGCGTGCGCCAGGCGCTGGAGCGCCTGCGCACGGAGAATATCGAGGCCCTGCGTCTGCGCTACCAGGGCTGAGCGTGAAACCGGCCCCCGCACCGGATCTCGACGCCCTCGCGGCCCGCATCGAGGCGTTGCCTGCCGGCGGCGAACGCAAGGACCTCGCGGACCTGCTGCGCCGGGCCCGTCAGCGCCAGCGGCGCGGGCAGCCGTGCGACCGCATGGCCCGCACCCTCGCCGAACGCCTGGCCACCACCGAGGGGGCCGCCCCCCAGGTAGGCAGCGACGAGCGCGCCCGCCTGCGCCCGCAACCCGTCTACGCCGGCGACCTGCCGATCCATGCCGAGCGCGAACGCATCGTTGCCGCCATCCGCGAGCACCCGGTGCTCGTGCTGTGCGGCGAGACCGGCTCCGGCAAGACCACCCAGCTACCCAAGCTGTGCCTGGAGGCCGGGCGCGGCGAGGCCGGGCTGATCGGCCACACCCAGCCGCGCCGGATCGCCGCGCGCTCGGTGGCCAGCCGCATCGCCGAGGAACTGGGCACCACCCTGGGCGGCAACCGGGACTCCACGGTCGGCTTCAAGGTACGTTTCTCCGACCAGACCGGGCCAAACAACTGGATCAAGCTGATGACCGACGGCATCCTGCTGGCGGAAATGGCGCATGACCCGGAACTACGCGCCTACGACACCATCATCGTCGACGAGGCGCACGAGCGCAGCCTGAACATCGACTTCCTGATGGGCGTGCTCAAACGCCTGTCGCACAAGCGCCCCGAGTTGCGCATCATCATCACCTCGGCCACCCTCGACCCCGAACGGCTGTCGGCGTTCTTCGACCACGCCCCGATCCTGACGGTGGCCGGACGCACCTATCCGGTGGAGGTCCGCTACCGGCCGATCGAGCCGGAGGATACTGGGGACGAAGGCGACGAACAGGGGCGTGGTGAACGCGACCTGTTCGACGGCATCCGCGACGCGGTGGCCGAGTGCGAGCGCGCCGGGCCCGGCGACGTACTGGTATTCCTGCCCGGCGAACGCGAGATCCGCGACGCCCACCAGGCCCTGCGCGGCCAGGTCCGCGCCGACACCGAGATCCTGGCGCTCTACGCACGCCTGTCCGCACGCGAGCAGTCGCGGGTATTCCAGTCACACAGCGGCCGTCGCATCGTACTCGCAACCAACGTCGCCGAGACCGCGCTGACCGTGCCCGGCATCCGCTTCGTGATCGACTCGGGGCTCGCGCGCATCTCGCGCTACTCCTGGCGCTCGCGGGTACAGCGCCTGAGCCTGGAGGCCATCTCGCAGGCCGCCTGCGACCAGCGCGCCGGGCGCTGCGGCCGGCTGGGCCCCGGCATCTGCATCCGGCTGTTCGCGGAAGACGACTTCAACCTGCGCCCGCCCTTCACCGACCCGGAAATCCAGCGCTCTAACCTCGCCTCGGTGATCCTGCAGATGGCCGCGCTGAAGCTCGGCCAGCCGCGCCAGTTCCCGTTCCTCGACCCGCCCGACCCGCGCCTGGTCAAGGATGGCTACCACCTGCTGGACGAATTGGGCGCGGTAGACGAGCGTGGCCGGATCACCCGGCGCGGGCGGCAACTCGCGCGCATGCCCATCGACCCGCGCCACGCGGCGATGCTGCTGGCCGGCACCGAGCACGACTGTGTCACCGAAACCGCCACCATCGCCGCGTCCCTGTCGCTGCAGGACCCGCGCGAGCGCCCGGCCGAGGCCACCCAGGCGGCGGACCAGGCCCACCGCGAGTTCCAGGTCGAGGGCTCCGACTTCATGGGCATGCTGCGGCTGTGGGACGCCTGGCACACCGCCCGCGAGGACCTCGGGTCCAGTGCCCTGAAGCGCTGGTGCCGCGAACACTTCCTGAATTTCCTGCGCATGCGCGAATGGCAGGAGCTGCGCGTACAACTCCTGCGCCTGGCGCGCGAGATGGACCTGCACCCGAACCACCAACCGGCGGACGCCGAGGCGGTGCACCGGGCGCTGCTGACCGGGCTGGTCAGTCAGGTCGGGCAGAAGACCGAGCGCGGCGACTACCTGGGCGCGCGCAACCGCCGCTTCCAGATCCACCCCGGCTCGGTGCTGGCGAAGAAGAAGCCGGCCTGGGTGATGAGCGCGGAGATCGCCGAGACCACGCGTGTCTACGCCCGCGACAACGCGCGCATCGAGCCCGACTGGATCCTGACCGCCGCCCCGCACCTGCTTAAGCACCACATCTTCGAGCCGCACTTCCAGGGCCGCAGCGGGCGCGTCGGGGCCTTCGACCGCATCACCCTGTACGGCCTGGTCGTGGCACCGAAAAAGCCAGTGGACTTCGCCAAGCACGACCCGGCCGAGGCACGGCGCATCCTGATCCGCGAGGGCCTGGTCGGTGGCGAGCTGCGCTCGCGCTCCAACGGCGTGCGCGCCAACCGCGAGGCGGTGGCCGAAATCGCCGAACAGGAGGCGCGCGGGCGCCGCCGCGACCTGCTGGTGGAAGAGGAGCGCCTGTTCGACTTCTACGACGCCCGTCTGCCGGCCGCGATCACCGACGGCACGAGCTTCGAGACCTGGGCGCGCAAGACCGAAAAAAATGACCCGGATGCCCTGAAGATCGACCGCGCCGAGCTCCTGAACGAGCCAGAGGCCACACTCCCGGAAGGCGCCTATCCCGACCATCTGGAGCTCGAGGGCCTGCGCCTGCCACTGGCCTACCGCTTCGAACCCGGCCAGCCGGACGACGGCGTGACCGTCACCATCCCCATCGCCGCGCTGAACGCGGTGCCCGACTGGCTGGGCGACTGGCTGGTTCCAGGGCTGCTGGAGGATCGCGTGACCGCCCTGCTGCGGAGCCTGCCGAAGGCCCTGCGCCGCCAGTTCGTGCCCGCCCCGGACTTCGCCCAGGCCGCCCTGGCCCGCATCGAACACCGCCAGGGCCCATTGATTCCCGCACTGGCCGCAGCCCTGCGCGCCATGACCGGCACCGACATCCCGCTGGATGCCTGGCGCCCGGAGACCCTGGAGCCGCACCTGGTGATGCGCTTTCGCATCCTCGCCCCGGAAGGGAATGAAGAGACCAGCGGCCGCGACCTGGCCGCGCTCAAGGCACGGCTGGGCGGGAGCGCCGAGGCCCACTTCGATGCCAGCCGCCCGGACGAGATCACCCGCGAGGGCATCACGGAGTGGGATTTCGGTGCGCTGCCGGAGAGTGTCGAATTCGACCACCAGGGGGCACAACTGCGGGCCTTCCCGATCCTGGTCGATCGCGGCGATTCGGTCTCGCTGGAGCTGGAACCCGACCCAGCCAAGGCCGAACGCGCCCACCGCGCGGGCCTGCGCCGGCTGTTCCTGCTCGGCGCCCGCAAGACCGCGCGCGATCTGCGCCGCCAGCTCCCGGAGATCGAACGCGCCTGCCTGAATTACTCGACGCTGGGCAGCTGCGAGGCCCTGCGCGACCAGATCCTGGAGGCCGCTGCGGACCGCGTGTTCCTGGCCGAGCCCTGGCCACGCGCCGCCGAGGCGTTCGCCCAACGACTCAACGAGTCCCTGCCGGCGTTCTCGCCCACCGTAATGGAGCTCTCGCGCCTGACCGCCGAGATCCTGCGCCGCTGGCACGACCTGCGCACCCGGCTGCAGGGCGACCTGCCGCTGTCCTGGATCGAGGCCGCGCGCGACATCCGCGGGCAGCTGGACGCGCTGGTCCCGGCGGATTTCCTGCTGCGCATCCCGCATGATGTCCTGCCGGAACTGCCGCGCTACCTCGAGGCGATCGAGAAGCGCCTGGAGCGTCTGACCCAGGCCCCGGACAAGGACCGCGCCCGCCGCGTCGCCGTGGAGCCACTGTGGCAGCAGGCGCAGGAACTGATCGCCCGCGCCCCGGACCACCCGGACGTCCTCGCCTTTCGCTACCGCATCGAGGAATTCCGCGTCTCGCAGTTCGCCCAGGAACTGGGCACCCGCGAGAAGGTTTCGCCCAAACGCCTGGAACGCGAATACGCGACACTGATCCAACGACTGGCCAGTGGCACATGAGCCACGACAACGGAAGGACCAACGGATGCGCGTAGCGGTCATCGGCGCCGGGGTGATCGGTGTCACCACAGCCTGGTACCTGCAGGAGGCTGGAGCCGAGGTCGTGCTGCTGGACGCCGCTGCGGCGCCGGCCAGCGGATCCAGTTTCGCCAATGGCGGCATGCTGCATGCCAGCCATGCCGAACCCTGGAACGCCCCGGGCGTGGGTCTCGACCTGCTGCGCTATCTCGGGCGCCGCGATTCGCCACTGCTGGTGCGCCCGCACGCCATACCGGGACTGATCGGCTGGGGCCTGCGCTTTCTCGGCAACAGCCGCCGCGGGCGCTTCGAGGAACACACCCGGCTCAATGCGCGCCTGGCGGCCTTCTCCCTGAAGGAGATCGACCGCCTGCAGCGCGAGCTGGCACCCGAGGGGCTGGACTTCGACTTCCGCCGCAGCGGCATCCTCAAGCTATTCCAGGACCCGGCCAGCCAGGCCCGCAATCGCACCGCCAGCGAGGACATGGCGGACGCCGGCGTGCGCTTCGAGGACTGGACCGTGGAACGCATCATCGCCGAAGAGCCGGCGCTGGCCCCCGTGCGCGATCAATTGTGCGGCGGACTCTACTTTCCCGACGATGCCATCGGCGATGCCGCCCGCTTTACCGCGGGCCTGCTGGCCATCGCCCGCCGCCGCGGACTGACCTATTGCCCGGGCGTGGCGGTGCGCCGCCTGCGCACCTTCCGCGGCCGCCTCGATGCGCTGGAGACCTCGGAAGGCCCGATCGCCGCGGATGCCTGTGTCGTTGCCAACGGCTACCACGCGCCCGATCTGCTGCGCCCACTCGGGATCCGGCTGCCCGTGGCACCGGTCAAGGGCTACTCACTGACCCTGCCGATGGACGCCGGAACCCGGATTCACCTGCCGCTGATCGACGACGCCAACAAGGTCGTGATGACCCCGCTGGGCGATCGCCTGCGCCTGGCCGGCACCGCGGAGTTCGCGGGTCGCGACGGCAGCCTGAACCCGCAACGTGCCGCCAGCGTACTGGATCATTGCCGGCGCACCCTGGCCAGCCTGCCCGAGCAAATGGATGCCGAGACCATGGCCCCGTGGACCGGCCTGCGCCCGATGAGCGCACGCGGCACCCCGATCCTCGGGGCGACCGCGGTACCCGGCCTTTACCTCAATACCGGGTCCGGCCACCTCGGTTGGACCTTCGCCTGCGGCGCCGCCGCGCTGGTGCGCGACAGCGTGCTGGGCGAACCCCCGGCGTTGCCGATGGACGGCCTGACACTCTGATTTCGAACGGTTTGGGGAGCTACACACCCTGGTCGATGCGTTTCGCTACGCTCAACACATCCTACGGTGCACGATGCCAAGCGGCGGGGTGCCATTAGGGATCCTCGTAGGATGCGTTGAGCACCGCGAAACGCATCATGGAGCAACCCCCGACCCCGGCCGCACTGGCTTCAGGACGCGGAAAACACCATGCGGATGCGCGCGCCGTGGAGCTCCGGGGCCTGCTCGATGAACAGCGTCCCGCCGTGGTCGGTCACCAGGGTGTGGATGATGCTGAGACCGAGCCCCTGACCCTCACCGCGGCCGTCATCCTGGCCGCCGCGGGTATCGGCGCGCTGCCCGCGTTCCAGCACCCGGGCGCGGTCGGCCGGCGGGATGCCAGGCCCATCATCGTCGATGATTAGCATCACCTCGCCGGGCTGGCAGCGAGTGGTAATGCGCACCCGCGTGGTCGCATGGCGGATGGCATTGTCCAGGGTATTGCCGAGGAGCTCGAAGATCGCCCCGCTGTCCATGCGCAGGACGCAGCCCGCAGCCAGATCGGTCTCCAGCGCCACCCCTTCCTGGGCCGCGAGCCGTCCCAATGCCTGTCCGGTACGCTCGATGATCGGCCCCAGCGGCTCGGCAGCCTGGAACGGGGCCGGCCCAAGCCGCTGGGCCTGGTTAAGCTGATGCTGGACGATGCCCTGCAGCCGGTCGACCTGGCGCTGCATGTCGTCATTATCCGGTCGCGCGCTCTCGAGGTTCAGGCGCAGGGCGGAGATCGGGGTCTTCAGGCTGTGAGCCAGGTCCGCGAGGGCATTTTGCTGGCGCGCCAGGCGGGCGCGTTCGAACTCGACCAGGTCGTTGATGCTGCCGGTCAGGGCGCGGACCTCGGTGGGATAATCGCCCGCCAGATGCGCATGGTCGCCGTGGCGCAGGGCATCGAGGTCACGCCGGACCTGGCGCAGCGGGCGCAAGCCCCAGAACCACAACGCCAGCGAGAGGACCAGGATCATGGAGAGGGTCATGGTCATCAGCCCCTGCCAGAGGCTGGTGCGGTACTGCTCGACCTGTTCGCTGAAGGCCTCACGGTCCTCCAGCATCTGGAAGGTCAGGCCGACCTGACCGCCGTCCAGCTCCCACTGCACCGGCAGGCTGAAGCTGAAGTACTCGTCTTCCGTCCAGCCGCGCAGGGAGACGCCGACCGCGGACGGCGAGCGCCACAGGGTCTGCCCCTCCTCGCCCAGGATACGCGCGTACAGACCGCTGACTGGCAACTGCAAACGGCTCTCGGGGAGCATCTCGGGGACGCGCACATCGGCCGGGCCAACCACCTCGGCCAGCCCCATCAGCAGCAGGACTTGCGCCTCGAGGCGGGTTTCTACCGCATCCGCCGCATTGTCGCGGAAGGCGGCCTCCAGCACCCAGGCGGTCAGCAACGAGAAGATCAGCACGGTGATCGCCGTGACCCCCGCCAGGCGCAGGACCAGACTCCCACGCAGCTTGCGCAGGGCCGCTGTCATGCGGACCCGGCAGCCTCGCGGCAGGTCATCGAGGGCTGTCCGACTCGTTTTCCGGCACGGCGTCGGGTTCGCGGGCGAAGCGGTAGCCGCGTCCGCGCAGGGTCTCGATCAAGCCCAGGCTGCCGTCGGCATCCAGCTTGCGCCGCAGGCGTCCGATCAGGACCTCGATCACGTTGCTTTCGCGGTCCTCGTCGTGATCGTAGAGGTAGTCCGCCAGCGCATCCTTGCTGAGCACCCGGCCCGGCTGGCGGACCAATGTCATCAGCAGGCGGTATTCGAATGTGGTCAGGGTGACCGGCTCGCCATTCAGCCAGACCTCGTCACCTGCGGTGTCGATCACCAGCGGCCCGAACGCCAGCCGCTCCTGGCCCGACTGCAGGCTGCGGCGTGCCAGGGCGCGCAGCCGCGCCAGCAATTCCTCGATGTGGAACGGCTTGGCGAGGTAGTCGTCAGCCCCGGCCTCCAGGCCCTCGACCTTGTCCTGCCAGCGGTCGCGCGCGGTCAGGATCAGGATCGGCAGGCGCGGCTTGGACTCGCGCGCCTTGCGGATCACGTCCAGCCCATCCATGCCCGGCAGGCCCAGATCCACCACCGCGATGTCGCAGTGGTACTCGGTCAGCAGGTAAAGCCCGGTCTCGCCGTCCGAGGCGGTATCCACGCGGCAGCCACTGCGGTCCAACTCGTCGCCAATCTGGTTGCGCAGCGCGACGTCGTCTTCAATCAGTACCACGCGCAGGTTCATTCCGGGAGCTCCACTTCGGTGCCTTCCTCGATCCGGAGGGTACGCACTTGTTGATCGTTGGTCAGGATACGGATGATGAACAGACGCGCCCCGAACTGGCTCACATCCTCGCGCGCGTGGAGCACCCGGCCGGGGTAGTGCGCCTCGATCTGGGCAACGGCCTCGTCGAGATCCCAGACGGCGGCCTCGGGGTCATCCGTGTTGAACTGGCCTTGCGCCGGAAGCGCCACGAACAGCAGCGTCGCCAGCACCAGTGCGTGGCCCGCGCGGGGCCGCGTCAGGTCCCGCCCGCGGTGTCCGGGCTGGAGATCCGGCGTGGGTCGCATATCGGTGCATTCTCCGGACGCGTGCGTGGACAGATGTTGAAGATACAAGGGTATCGGCCTAGCCTGAACGATATCTGAAACCGACTGGAACCGTCATGCACGACGCCACTGCCGAACAACCCGAAGTCCCACTGGAAGAACAGGCCGGCCCGCTGCCGTGGAAAGACCTGATGCCGCATTTCGCGCGCGGCGTGGTGATCCGCGTGGCGCCGGAGCTGGATCTGATCGAGGTCGCCCGCGCCATCCGCGACGATGCGACCCATCAGGTCAGCGAATGGCTGGCCAACGACCAGGTCGCGCGGGCCTCGGATGACGATGCCCGCCGCTGGGCCGCGAACGACCCGATCTTCACCGCGATCGTGGCCGCCCCCTGGGTCCTGGCCCAGGAACGGACGCCGGCCCACTAGATGGCCATCTCCCTCGGCATCACCGGCGAGACGATGGAGCGGTTAATCCAGGCCGCACGGGAATTCCATGCCAAAGAGGATGTGGTCTTCCCGGATACCGGAAGCGAGGGTAGCGACAACGACTGGGCGATGCAGATCCTGGCTGATCACGCCAGCGACCTGACCCTGCAGGAACTGGAGGGCACGTTGCGCGACCTGGGTCCGGACCAACAGGCGGAGCTGCAGGCCCTCAGCACCCTGGGGCGCGGGGATTACACGGCAGAAGACTGGGAGAGCGCCCTGCAGGACGCGCAGGATGACTGGAGCCCGGACACCGTGAACTGGCTGCTGACCAACCCGCTGATCGCCGACGAATGGGCCGCGGGGCTGGAACAGATCGAGCGCGAGGCGTAACGCCCGTTCCCCGTGGCTATTCCAGCTCTTCGGGGTCAAAGCGCACCGCAATACCCCCGTCCATCACCCGCACCACCTGGGCCTTGACCCGCGGCGCCGCGCCGCCGTCCCCCAGCATGCCGAATACCTGCAGCATCAGTTCGTCGTCCGAGGCGAGCTTCATCAGGTGCCCCACGCAGGCATTTTCCGGGTCTTCCCACTCGAGGAAGGCCCCCCCGCCGGAGATATCGTTCGTGGTCAGGGTGACCGTATCCCCGCTCTCGCACTCGGCCACGACCTCGACCGTCATCGGGATCCTTGGATGACGACGTCGTTCTCCTGTCATGGCACTCCTCCTGGCGGCATATGCCTTTGCAATGCATCGAAAAGGCGTTTTTTCTGTGCTATACGAGGTTCATGATCGTTGGTTTTCGCGATCAGGCGCAACTACCGGGCTCGAACCCGGTGGCGCAATCACAACCCGGATCTCCACACCGGGCCAGAGGATGAAGGCAGTACTCCACAGCTGTCGGTCACAAAAAGCCACTTCTAACGGAGGAGTCCGTTTCAATGAAGAAATCGCATTTGTACCTGGTGGGGCTTGCCGCCTCGCTGGCGTTGGCAGGCACTGCTTCCCAGGCCTTCGCCGACGACGAAATCACCCGGGGCCAGCTCATGGCCGCCTCCTGCAAGGCCTGCCACAACGCGGCCGCTGAAGATGATGGTGTGCTGAAACTGAACCGCATTCCTGCTGACGTCATCGTGAGCCAGATGAAGGCATTCCGCGACGGTGACCGCGACGCGACGATCATGGATCGTCACGCCAAGGGCTACACCGACGAGGAAATCGAATCGATGGCCGGCTACTTCAGCCGCTTCTGATCAGGGGGAAACGAATCATGCATGACTTTAATCGACGTAATTTCCTGAAGGTCGCGGGCATCAGCAGCGCCGCGGCCCTCACCGGTATCGGCTGTGCCGCCAATGGCATGAGCGGGGCCGAAAAGGCCCACATTGTGGTCGTCGGCGGCGGCTCCGGCGGCGCGACCACCGCGAAATACATCAAGCAGTTCTCGCCCGACATGCGCGTAACGCTGATCGAGCCCAACGCCACCTACTACACCTGCTACGGCAGTAACTGGGTGATCGGCGGCTTCGCTGGCATGGACGACATCGCCCAGGGCTACGACACCCTGCGCGATGAATACGGCATCGAGATCATCGAGGACCGCGTCACCGCGGTGGACGCCGATGCGCGCAGCGTGCGCCTGAGCGGAGGCGACCGCGTGAGCTACGACAAGCTCGTGATGTCACCGGGCATCGACTTCCGCTACGACGACATGCCGGGCATCTCCGAGTCCGATGCCGAGCGCATCCCGCATGCCTGGAAGGCCGGTTCGCAGACCGAACTGCTGCGCTCCCAGCTGCAGGACATGCCGAACGGCGGCGTATTCGTCATGGTCGCCCCGCCCAACCCGTTCCGCTGCCCGCCGGGGCCGTACGAACGGGTATCGCTGGTCGCGAACTACTTCAAGCAGGAGAAGCCACGTTCCAAGATCATCATCCTCGACCCGAAGGATGGCTTCTCCAAGCAGGGCCTGTTCGAGGAAGGCTGGGCCGAGCATTATGGCGACATGATCGAGTGGCGGGCCGGCTCATCGGGCGGACGCGCCGAGGAGATCGACGTCTCCAACATGACCGTACTGGCCGACAGCGGCTTCGAACGCGTCCGCGCCGACGTGCTGAACTTCATCCCGGCCCAGCACGCCGGTCAGATCGCCCATGACGTCGGACTGACCGACGACGCCGGTTGGGTGCCGGTCGACCAGCTGACCTTCAAGTCGGAGATGGACGACAACATCTACGTCCTGGGGGATGCCAGCGTGGCGGGCGCCATGCCGAAGTCCGGCCACTCGGCCAACAACCAGGGCAAGATCGTGGCGGCCGCCATCGTCCGCGAACTGGCGGGGCAGGAGCCCATCAACCCCTCGTCCGCCAACACCTGCTACAGCCTGGTGACCCCCGATTACGCGGTCAGCGTAGCCGCGGTCTACCAGTACCAGGACGGTGCGATGGCGGGGGTATCCGGTGCCGGTGGGGTCAGCCCGTCGGGTGCCAGCACCAGCTTCCGTCGCCGCGAGGCGGAATACACCCGCGCCTGGTACAACGGCATCACCAGCGACATCTGGGGCTAAGCTCCAGCGTTCCACTATGGAACACACTCAAACGGCGCCTCCGGGCGCCGTTTTTTGTTGGCCACCACGAAGTACACAAAGAAGGGCGATTTGCACCACAGAGGTCACGGATGAAACCGGAGATAACATACAAGAAGGGTAGGATGCCGATAAGCACAGCGAATCGCATCGGTTCCGCGGAACTGCCGCCCCCCGGATGCGTTTCGCAACGCTCAACGCATCCTACTCGCCTGACAACCGCCTGATCCCTGCCCTTCTTCGTGCCTTCATCCGCTTCGTGATGAATGCACCCGGGTCAGGCGTTGAGGTCGGGGATCAGGCGGCTGCGCAGGCGCTGGATAGAGTCCTTCAACTGCAGCTTGCGCTTCTTCAGGCGCTGAATGGCGAAGATGTCCGGTGCGGCCTGCTCGTGCATCACGCCGATCGCGGAATCCAGAGCCCGGTGCTCGGCCTCCAGCTCGGCCAGGCGTGCGCGAATCTGACTCTCGGTTTCCAAGCCGTCCCCCAGTGGTCCCGTGAAGTGGTGGCCGTATACCGGGAGACACCCCGCGTGGCCATTCGGATCATCAAACCCGTATGATCGCAGACCGTCCCCGGTGGGACCATAGCGAATACCCTTCATCCGGAGCCCCCCCGATGGCGACCCACAACACGCCGCTGACCATTCAGACCCCGCGCGGCGTCCGCCTCGGCGGCGTGATCGTCGCGCCCGAGGCGGATGCCCTCCGCGGCCAGGCCTGCATTGCCCACTGTTTCGCCTGCTCCAAGGACTTCCCCGCCACGGTGCGCCTGGCGCGCGCCCTGGCCGCGGAAGGCATCGCCACCCTGCGCTTCGACTTCATGGGGCTGGGCGACTCCGAAGGGGAGTTTCGCGACAGCACGCTTGCAACCTACTGCGAGGATCTGCACTCCGCCATCGAGGCGCTGGAGACCTACACGGGGCGGCATACCAACCTGCTGATCGGCCATAGCTTCGGCGGCGCCATGGCGATCTATGTGGGGGCGCAGCGCGAGTCACTGGACGGCATCGTGACCATCGCCGCCCCCAGCCGCCCCGGCCATGTCGCCCACCTGTTCGGCGATACCGCGGAGGAGATTCGGCGCGAGGGTTCGGCCCGCATCAGCATCGGCGGGCGCCCGGTGGAAATCGGCCACGCCTTTATCGAGTCGATCGATGAGCCGACCCTGGATGCCGCACTGGAGACCCTGGAGCAGCCACTCCTGCTGCTGCATGCACCGGGCGACACCGTGGTCAGCGTCGACCACGCCCGCAAGATTTTCCAGCAGGCCCACCACCCGAAGAGCTTCGTCGCCCTGCACCAGACCGACCACCTGCTCTCGCGCCCGGAACACACCCGCTATGTCGCCGGTCTGATCCGCGCCTGGTCGGCGAACCTGCTCGACTAGACCCGGAACGGCAGGAGCTCCCCCGTAGGAGCCTGCTTGCAGGCGAACGCCCCTGCCCATATCGAGCGTTGGCAGGGGCTTCGCGTGCAAGCACGCTCCTACATATCCGGGGCCTACCAGTAGTTCTCGGTCGTGATCTGCCCCGGCTTGCGTCGGCGGTTCTTCTCCAGCCCGCGCTCGCGCAGGATCGCGGCGGTATCCTTCACCATGTCCGGGTTGCCGCACAGCATGACCTGGGAGTGCTCCGGCGTGATCTTCAGGCCCGCGTGATGCTCCAGGCGGCCCTCGGCAATCGCGGCCGGTACCCGGCCCTCGAGCCCACCCGGGAACGGCTCGCGGCTGACAAACGGGATGTACTGGAACCGCTTCGCATCACGTTCCTGGAACTGCCGGATCGTGTCCTGATAGGTCAGTTCTTCGGCCTTGCGCGCCGCGTGGATCAGGCGGATGTTCTCGAAGCGTTCCCAGGGGGTATCGGTCTTCAGCATGGACAGGAACGGCCCCAGCGCAGTGCCCGTGGAAAGCAGCCACAGGTCGCGGCTGTCCGGTAGCTCATCCAGGGTGAAAAAGCCGGTCGCGCGCGGCATCAGCTCCACCGTGTCGCCCGGCCCCAGTTGCGCCAGACGATTGGACAGCGGTCCATCCGGAACGGTGATCAGATAGAAGTCCAGCGGCGTTTCGCCCGGCGCATTCACATAGGAATACGGCCGCGCCACCGGCTCGCCGTCGATCTCCAGACGCAAGCGGTTGAACTGCCCGGCCTTGAACGGCTCGACTTCGGCATCCACGCGCAACGAGAACAGCCGATCCGTCCACTGCTTGCGCTCCTTTACGACCCCGGTCACCCAGCCCATATTCCTTACTCCATTACTCGGGTATTATCTCGAAGAGTGCTGGCGCGGCCGGAAGGTTTCAAGCACCCCCGGCCAACGCCGTATAATTGTCGCAAATCCGAACACTGGAGCAGTCATGGCCCGCACCCCCTCGCAGATGATCGAACTCGGCACCGAGGCACCCGGCTTTTCCCTTCCGGACGTCGTCTCCGGCGAGACCATCAGCCTCGACAGCTTCCCCAACGCGAAAGGCTACATGATCGCCTTTATATGCAATCACTGCCCGTTCGTGCAGCTGGTCCGGCACGAGTTCGCCCGCTACGGCCGCGAATACTCGAGCAAGGGCATCGCGGTCATCGCGATCAACTCCAACGACATCCAGGCCGTACCGGACGACGCCCCGGACAAGATGAAGGACGACGCCCGCCGCTTCGGCTACAACTTCCCCTACTGCCTGGACGAGGACCAGTCCGTCGCCAAGGCCTATCACGCCGCCTGCACCCCGGACTTCTACCTGTTCGACGCCGAACGCAAGCTCTATTATCGCGGCCAGTTCGACGCGTCCCGCCCGGGCTCCGACACCCCAGTCACCGGACGCGATCTGCGCGCGGCCAGCGATGCCCTGCTCGACGGCCAGGCAGCCCCCGAGCCCCAGCACCCGAGCCTCGGCTGCAACATCAAGTGGCGCCCGGGCAACGAGCCCGACTACTTCGGCTGAACCGGGCACTCCTGTTCAAACAAGTTTTTGTGGTAACAGCCTTGTGGGAACGGGCCTGCCCGCGAATGGCCCTGCCCGCGCCAGATCCTGGCCGGAGCGTTCGCCCGCGGGCCATCCCCAACAAGCCCCTCGCCGCGCCGTATACTGACCCCATCTATTTTCCGGGGAGCGCCGCATGCCGCCCAATAACGTAATCGACGGCCCGCGAGTCTCAACATGGCGCTGCCCCTCCTGCCAGGAGTCGGTCCCGCGCCTGCTTCCGAACGGCAAGACCAACCGCATCCCGGTCGCCCCGGAACGCATGGCGCTGCCAGACGGAACGGTGCGTCAAGCCTGTGCGCGCGTGCAGGGCCTGCGTGCACCGGAAATCTGCTATGCCTGTGACCAGGCCTATCAGGAGCTGTTGGGCACGCTGGTGCGCCCCCCCGCCGAGCTGGGCGATGCCCGCGGCGACCCCGGGCTGAACGACACCGGCCTCATCGGCGCCCTGCTGCCCATCGCTGACCAGGGTACGCAGATCCTCATCTTCAACGTGATCAACGAGGAACTGCGCTGCACCGAGATCGAGCGCCTGATCAGCTTCAACCCCGACCGCCTCACCTACCCCGGCTCGCGCGGCGCCATCGCCCCGCGCATCTGGGCGCTCTACGAAGACCACCTGGCCCAGCTCCACGCCCGCGCACCCGTCCCCTACCACCCCGAGTAGAAGCACCTCAGCCCCCGGTGGAGCCTCCCCACAACGGATTGATGAGCACGTCATCGCGAGACGCGCCGCGCCGTGGCGACCTCCGCAGACAGCCCAAACGCCACCCCCTCACCCGCGAGGCAAGCATCGGGATTTCGGATGGATATTGCCACGCCCCCTCGCGGGCCTCGAAATGACGGAGGATATCGTCATCCCGGCCGAAGCGAAGCGTAGAGCCGGGATCTCGCCGGAACGGTGACAGGGTCAGGAGATCCCGGATAACCGCTACCCGGTTTCCGGGATGACGAACGAGGAAAGGATGCGTCAGGCGTCGTCTTCAGCGTCCACGCGCGCGAGCATGCGCATCCCCCCAACCATGCAACGCAACGCCTCCAGGGTCTGCAGGTCGAACGCCGCCCCGGTCTCGCCCGGCAGCGTCCAGTACTTCGGGCGGCAGGTGGCCGGGCGTTCGGCGGGCATCGCGCGGGCGGCCGCCGCGTCGACCGCCACGAGCAGATCGGCCCACGCCAGATCCTCTGCCGTGACCCCGCCCATGATCCGCGCCGGGCGCACCTCGATCCAGTCCTCGAACTCCGCTGCTGCGCCCAGCTCGGCCACGCGTGCAGCACGCCCGTCGGCCCGCTCGGCCGCCACCAGCAGGCGCGCCCGCCGCTTAAACATGTCCGATACCCCGCAAGCCCATTTGTCCAGCCACCGAGGTCAACGCCAAGCTATATTCAGAGACACGAATTACCCACCCCATATGGAGAACGGACACCATGGCCCACCTCGACTGGTCGCATTATCCGGTGAATGAACTGAAGCTCGTCTACAGCACGCTGCACGCGCAACTGACGCTGGAGCCCGAGCTGATGGATTCCGAACTGATGGCCGACCTGCAGACCCACCTGCAGCAGGCGGCCAAGGCTGCCGGCGTGGACGCCTCCACCCACTCGCAGTGGGCCGCGTGGCTTAACGACCGATAGAAACCTATGGAACACATGTCCCACGCAGCTAGCGGCGGACGTCGAAGCCCGACAGGCGGCCAAAAAACCCTAGCCCCTACAACTCCTGGCGCATTTTCTCGAGACCGCTGACCAAATCTGGAAGGTGCTCGTCCACCAAATTCCAGATCGTGTCGCTGTCGATACCCAGATAGGCGTGGATCAACCGATTGCGGGTAGCAACGATCATGCGCCAGGGAATATCCGGATGTTCCTCCCGGACCTCGGAGGCACATGACTGGCAGCCTCGCCGATCAGCTCGAGGTTACGGAGTACGGCGTCGAAGACGAGCTCATTCCGTATGAACATGTCGCGATCAAGACCATCCGTATAGGCCATCGCCTTGCGCGCGAACCGAATCATGTCGTCCAGATAGAAACGCCACTCGCGCCCGGCCATGGACTCAGACACGGATCGCCTCGCGCTCGACGAACGGACGAAGCTCGGCGCGCAGAGCTTTTTCCGAGACCAGATCCACCGGATACCCCAGAAGATCCTCGAGGTAAAACTGCACACCGAAATACTGTTGTGCGGAGGCCGGGCCGTCGTAACCCACCAGGATATCGACGTCACTCTGCTCTCCGGCCTCGTCGCGGGCCAGCGAGCCAAACAGCGCCAGGCCGCACACGCCGAATTCGCGCTCGAGATGCGCACGGTGATCCCTGAGTGCCTTCAAGACGGCGGTACGGTCCAGCCTGCGAGACATTTGGCCCATTACATCGTCCTGTTAATGCCCGTCGGTCATCCCGGCAAAGTGCTCAGGCGTCGCCTTCGGTGGCCTTGCGATGTTCGGTGGCGAAATCGAGCATGCGCTGGGTGGCGACCAGGGCCTTCTGGCGCGCGGTCTCGTCGACGAAGATCTCGTTCTTCGCCGGCTCGTTGGTGTCTTCCAGTGTCTCGGCCAGCGAGACCAGATCGTTCATCGCCATCCACGGGCAGTGCGCGCAACTGGTGCAGGTGGCGCTGTGGCCACCAGTGGGCGCCTCGATCAGCTTCTTGTCCGGCGCGGCCTGCTGCATCTTGTAGAAGATGCCCTTGTCCGTCGCGACGATGAATTCCTGTTCCGGGCGGTCCTTCACCGCCGCGATCAGCTGGCTGGTGGACCCCACCACATCCGCCTGGTGGATCACCTCGCGCGGGGATTCCGGGTGGACCAGCACGGCGGCGCCGGGATGGCGCCCGCGCAGATCTTCCAGCGCCCAGGAGCGGAATTCGTCGTGCACCACGCAGGAGCCGTCCCAAAGCACCATGTCGGCGCCGGTGGTACGGCGGATGTAATCGCCCAGGTGCTTGTCCGGGGCCCAGAGAACCTTCTTGCCCTGGTCGCGCAGGTGCTCGACCAACGGCACGGCGATGCTGGAGGTGACGACGTAATCGGCCTGCGCCTTCACGTCCACCGAGGTATTCGAATACACGACGACCGTGTGATCCGGGTATTGCGCGCGGAACTTCGCGAAGTCGTCCGGGGGGCAGCCGAGGTCCAGCGAGCACTCCGCCTCCAGCGTCGGCATCAGCACGCGCTTTTCCGGGCTCAGGATCTTGGCGGTCTCGCCCATGAAGCGCACGCCGGCCACCACCAGCGTCTCGGCCGGGTGCTCCTTGCCGAAGCGCGCCATCTCCAGGGAGTCGGACACACAGCCGCCGGTCTCGTCCGCCAGGCGCTGCAGGGATTCGTCCACGTAGTAATGCGCAACCAGCACCGCGTTGCGCTCGATCAGCAAGCGCTTGATGCGGCGCACCAGCTCGTCGCGCTGAGTGTCGGTCAACGCGTGCAGCGAGGCCGTCACATGGTCCGTGCGCGGCACGTGGAAAATCGGTTTTTCGGCCACCGGTGCGTTCATCTGCCCTCTCACCCCAGGATCCGGGGTAGATCATCGTCTTCTAATAGTACGACAGGGCCCCGGCCGCTGTCGTTCCTGCACATTGTGGGGTCGTATCCGCGCATCCCAACCGGCCCGCCTATAATGTTGCGGCCATGACCGAGCTGAAGCAGCAATACAAGGCGATGACGTTCGAGGAACGCATGGACCTGGCCCTGTCCGCGGACCTCGAGGACCAGTGGCGCCCTCTACTGGTACGCGACCAGCACGCCCAGGTGAAGGCGTATTTCTCGCGGCGCATGGACCTGACGCCGGAAGAGGTCGTCCTCCTACTGGCCGACCCGAACCAGACCGTGCGCCTCAACTGCGCCAAGCGCCCGGACCTGACCCCGGACCAGGTGGAGGCCTGCGTAAACGACCGCGACCCCAACCTGCGCTACTTCGTCGCGCGCAATCCGCTGTTGACCGAGGCACAGAGGGAACGCCTGATGAAAGACGAGGACGAACTGGTACGCATCGCCGTGCGCAAGGGCCCGAAGACCCGCGGCACCCGCGCACGCCCTGGACAAGCCGAGATGATCCGTTGACCGAGACGCCGCCTGAACAGCCGAAACGCCCCAAGCCCTCGCGGCGACGCCGCGCGCTCAGCTGGGGCATCCAGATCGGGCTCGCGCTCGTGATCTTCCTGGCGGTGCGCGCCTGGATGGCGCGCGACATGGTCGAGGGCCCGGCGCCTCAATTCGAGGCCCATCTTCTGGATGGAACGCCCGTTTCGCTCGCGGACTACGCGGACGAACCCATGCTGCTGCACTTCTGGGCCACCTGGTGCCCGATCTGCCGCCTGGAGGCAGGCGAGATCGTGCGCCTGTCGCAAGGCCACCCGGTTCTGACGGTCGCCATGCAGTCCGGCGTGGACGAAGAGCTGCTCGAACACATGACCGAACAGGAGCGCGAACTCGCCGTGATCAACGACCCGGAGGGCGCCCTCGCCGCGCGCTACAACGTGCGCGGCGTCCCGGCCAGCTTCATCATCACACCCGACGGCGAAATCGTCTTCCGCAAGCAGGGCTACGCCCCGCCGCTCGAACTCCGCCTGCGCCTCTGGCTCGCCCGCTGGCTGTAGCGGCACCGCCCGACACGGTGCAGTGCGCTTCGCTCAGTGCACCCTACGCCCAACCGTGATCACGCGGCGCGGGGTTCGATCTCGCTACGCACGCGGTCGGCGAGTTCGATCTGGGCACGCCGCAATTCGTATTCCACCTGGAGGTTCAGCCAGAAACGCTCGGAAGTACCGAAATAACGCGCCAGCCTCATGGCCGTGTCGGCGGAGACGCCCCGGCGCTCGCGCACAATGTCATTCATCCGCGTCGTCGGTACATGCAATGCCCCGGCAAGCGCGTTCACGCTAAGCCCTAGCGGAGCAAGAAACTCCTCGCGCAGGACCTCGCCTGGATGGATGGGCCGCATACCGTTTGTAGTCATGCTCTAACCTCCTTCGGGAACCCTTCAGTGGTAATCGACGATCTCCACGTCCTCGGCACCCTCGTCCGTCCACCGGAAACAAATGCGCCACTGGGCATTGATGCGAATGCTGTGCTGTCCCACGCGGTCACCAGACAGGGCCTCCAGCCGGTTCCCCGGCGGTGACCGCAAATCCTGCAGCGTCTCCGCCGCTTGAAGCTGAATCAGCTTGCGTTCCGCGATCGTTCGGACGCTCGACCAACGTCGACTTCTGCCCGTTTCGAACAGCGCCCGGGTTTCCCTACACCGAAAGCTTCTGATCATGGGCACATGATATAACGCTTAACGGTAAGCAGCAAACCAATGGCGCAGCTCGCTTCGCTCAGTGCACCCTACGTCCAGCCAGCCCCGCGTAGGATGCTGTTGAGCGAAGCGAAACGCATCAAAATGGCCGTGGGCAGCAACCCAGCTTCTTGACCCCCAACGCGCACAAGTTACACTTCAAAGTGTAACCAAGGGAGGCCGCCATGGAAGCCACCACCAAGGACATGCGCCTGCACAGCCGCGAACTGCTCGCCGCCGTGGACCGGGGCGAGGAGATCGAGATCACGTATCGAGGCCGCTTGCGCGCCAAATTAGTCCCATACCGGAGCGCCGCGGCCCCGCAAGCACGCGCCGCCCACAATCCACTGTTTGGACTCTGGCGAGACCAGCAAGGCTCGGTTGACGACTACGTCCGACGAATCCGGCAACCGAGGAAATTCAAGTAATGCTAGTGGACACGGATGTCCTGATCTGGAATCTGCGCGGGAATCAGAAAGCCGGCGAATGGCTCGACCGCTCGCCCGGATTCACGGTGTCCGCCGTAACCTACATGGAGCTCATCCAGGGCCTGCGCGACCAGACCGAATTCCGCGCGCTGCGCCAAGCCGTCCAGTACTGGGATGCCCGCATCCAACCGGTAAGCGAAGCCATCTCGAACCGCGCAACCTTCCTTGTCGAGACCTACGCCCTCAGCCACAACATGCAGATGGCCGATGCGCTGATCGCGGCGACCGCCACACAGCTGGGCCTGCCACTCGTCACGGCCAACGATCGGCACTACCGGCACATTGAGGGTTTGGAAATACACCTGTTTCGACCCGAATAACGGATCGGTGCAGTTCGCTTCGCTCAGTACCCCCTGCGCTCGATCATTACCCGAACGCCGTAGGATGCGTTGAGCGCAGCGAAACGCATGGCCCCCGGGCGAAGCGACTAATCGTCCAGCTCGCGCAGGACGCGGAAGCCCAGGTTGGTATCCATCTCGTCGATGTTGCGGCGGCGCCGGGCAGCGCTGCGCGTATTCACGGCAGAGTCGAACCACGAGCCACCCTTGGTCACCACCCACTCGTTGTCCGGGTCTCGGCGATAGACGCCGTCACGCGGCAGCGACTGGTGTCCGTCGTGCCAAGGGGTGGAGGTGAACTCCTGCACGTTCCCGTGCATGTCGTACAGCCCCCAGAGGTTCGGCTGGAAGCTGCCCACATCCAGCGGGCGCGACAACGGGAAACACGCCGGGATATACCACCTGCGCCGCTGGCGCCGCTCCTCGTACGGAAACAGCGAATTGAAGTGCACGTCGCGGCACCCCACCACCTCGCCAAAGGCGAACGGCGTGCGCGTGCCCGCCCGACAGGCGTATTCCCACTCCGCCTCGGTCGGCAGACGATAGCGCTTGCCCGTCTCCTCGCTCAGCCAGTCGAGATATTGCTGGATGCTGTCCGGCTTGATGTTGAAGATCGGCATGCGCGGGGTGCTGGGCCACACCAGCCACTCCCAGGGTTCCCAGCCGGTAGCGGCCTGGAAGGCCCCCCACTCCTCGCGGGTGACTTGATAGCGCCCCAGCGCAAAGGGTCGCTCCAGCGCCACGTAGCGCCGCGGGGCCTCGTGCGGCTGATGGCCATACTCCGAGGCATCCGAACCCATCTCGAACTCCCCGGCCGGGATCACCTGCAGCTCCGGCGTCGGCACGCCGGAGCGCGCCTCATCGCGAAAGCCGACCGATCCGCCCACCTTGCGCGCCGCCTGCTGCTGCAAATCCAGCAGATCCGCCTGATCCATCCGCTGCACGTCCTTCACCATGACCCTGCTAACCTCCAGCACCTTCAATTTCGCTGCACCTGACACGCCGCGTCTTTACGAATGACATCGCGACACCGCCCCGTCATTGCGAGCGAAGCGAAGCAATCTCCTGTCGCATCCGCGGCATCCAGCCAGCACTACCGCCCGCATTCCTGACCGGGACCTCTGACTTGTAGGCAACCTGTCGCCAGCAACGTTCCAGCACCACCCGACCTGGCCCGTGGCCTCGAGCGCCACGCTCGTCTATGCTCTCGCATGCACGCGATCTCAGGGAGGAGACGACGATGCAGACTTGCAAAGGAATCACGGCCATCGAGCTGATGGTCGCGTTGGGTGTGCTCGCCATCCTGGCCATGCTCGCCGCCCCAAGCTTCAGTCAGATGATCGAGCGTCAACGCGTCATCGGCGCCACCAACAGCCTGCTCAACGCCATGCATCTTGCACGCAGCGAGGCGATCAAGCGCAACGAGCGGGTCACCCTTTGTCCGTCCAGCGACGGTGAGACCTGCCGCGAAGACGGCGACTGGGCATACGGCTGGATCTGGTTTGCCGACCCGGAACACTCGGGCGAGCGCTCCGAGGAAGACCCACTCATCGGCTACGAGAATCCAGGGCTACAGGACATGCTCTCGATCAAGGGGAACACCCCGGTCCGGGACTACGTGTCCTACGTAGCCCGGGGAACAACCCGGCGCACGAGCGGCGCACTGCAGATGGGCAGCTTTACCGTTTGCGGCAACGGCCACGAAGGCCGGCGCGTAATTGTCAGCAGCATCGGGCGGCCGCGAAGCGAGCCATCGAAGAGCTGTCCTGACTAGCGTTGTCCTCAGCGCGCGAAAAACGTTCGGTCAGGAACGTACGGATCACCAGCAATCATCGCCACCCGGGGTTCCATCCCGGTCCGCGCTCCCTCCGGTAACCGCGAGCGTAATGCTCTGACAATTGGAGTCATTCGCCTGGCGCCCCTGCGCGGTGGCGGTCGCGGTAAAGCTCGACCCCGACTCGTTGGATATCGCCAGCTGGTAATGCCCATCGTCCGATTCGGCGGTCAGCCCCAGATCCGAAAGGTCTCCGGTGTAGGCCGGATTATTTGCCCGCCAGCGCTCCTGTTCCATCTGAATACGCAGTAGTGAGTCATGCGCATCCGCTCGTTGCGACTTCAAGATGTAGTTCTGGTACGACGGGTAAGCGATTGCCGCCAGGATGGCCACGACCGCGACCACGATCATCAGCTCGATCAGGGTAAATCCCAGCGCCTTCGTGTTTGCTGCCTTCATCGCTCTATCCCCTCGGAGACTTCCGTTTTCGCCAAACCCGATTCCACCACAACCGCCCGCCAGCGAGCCCTGTCAATATCGCGAGTGGAAGCATTCGCACGACGAGCGGTAGCCAGACGACATGCCCAAGATACCCCAAACCGTATAATGGGAGTCGAGACCTCCCTACCTCCTGCCCGGGGACCGCGCATGGCCGCACCACAAAAACCCTTCGGCTTCACCCTGATCGAGCTCATGATCACCATCGCCGTGCTGGTGATCCTGGTCACGCTGGCCGCCCCAGCCTTCAACCTCGCCGAGCAGCGCCGTGTAATCGGCGCCGCCGAAAGCGCCCTCGACCAGATCCAGATGGCCCGCACCGAGGCCATCAAGCAGGGGCGCGATATCCGCTTCGTGAGCCAGGTGGACGGCGACGCCTGGTGTCACGGCATAACAAGCACACCCGCCTGCGATTGCACGGTCGAGGACCCGGCCGCCGCGAACGCATGCACCATCGTGATGGCAGGTGACGAGGACGCAGTGCTGCGCACGACCAGCTCGGATGATTACCGCAATGTCTCGATGACGGGCGAACAGACCATCACCTTCAATCACGTGCGCGGCACCGTGCAGGGCGACCGGTCCGATCTCCTCTTCACGTCATCGCCAAACAACTTTGGGATGCAGGTCCAGATCAATCCGATCGGACGTCCTCGCGCCTGCGGAACCAACCGTGCCATGGGGGCGTATAGCGAATGCTGAACCGAGCTAGAAACACTGCGCCGATTCCTTCGCGCCGCCGCAACGGCGCTGGGGGCTTCACGCTCATCGAGCTGATGATCGGGATCCTGGTCGGAACGATCGTGATCGCCGCGGTGATTGCCCTATACATCACGGCCATACGAGGCGCCACCTTCGTCACCCAGGAAGCCCGGCTTACGCAGGAAACGCGCATTGCGCTGGATCTAATGGCCAACGACATCCGTCGCACGGGCTATTCGCACCCCGACCGCATTGAGTTCGACGAAGAATCCGATGCGCTTCCGAGAAACCCCTTCATGGCCTCGGACCTGAACCTGGCAATTCACGAAGGCGGCAGCTGCATCCTGCTCAGCTACGACCCAACTTACGGCTACATCATCGAGGATCCGTTGCAGGCACTGGACGAGATCGACGAACAGTACGTGTTCGGCTACCGCCTGGCAGGGAATTCGATTCAGATGCTGACCGGCCAGATCGAGTCAACCGGATCATGTGACCAGAATGACGGCTGGGAAACCCTCACAGACCCGACAACAACTAACGTCACCCTGCTCGACTTCTCGCTTGACCGGTCGTCCTGCCTGCACCTAAACGCAGACGGGAACGCCACCGAGACAGCCGGCCTTTGCCCCGACAACGGCGGCGACGAAGATTTTTACTTCGAGAACCGACGCGTAACCATCCAGCTGGATGCGCAGCACGCCGACGAGCCCGACACACGGGTCTCGTTCACTGACAGCGACGACCGAGATACCAGCCTGACCGTCGGAGTCCGCAACGCGCGAATCTTTAATGGTAGCGACGACTGACCCGCTACAACGGAGCAACTGCATGACATCGTATTTTTCCAGGTTACCGCGCAGAGGCCACCAGAAAGGCCTTGCGACCCTGTTGATCACGGTGATCATCCTGGTCGCCATCACCCTGGTGATCATCTTCGCCTCCCAGACCGCCATTCTCGAACAGCGCATGTCAGCCAACGAATTGCGCATGAAACAGACCAACAACGCCGCGCAGGCGGGACTGGAAGTAGCACTGGCCTACGCAGCGGAGAACAACCGCCCCCCGGGCTGGGAAGACAATGGAGATTCGTTCCTCATGCTGGAGACAGACCGATACGCGGCCCGAGCGGCCTTCCTTGCGCCTACGGCTGCGAGTGAAGCCTTCGGCACCGCGGATGCAATCTGCGGCAATACTCCGGACGCCTTTGCTCAAGCAGTGGCCAACCTAACCTCTGCTTCCGGCGATCCTTTGCTGCTCACCAGCGCTGACGAAGAAACAAACATCCGGAATGCCGTGGCCCTTTCTTGCGGCTGGAGCGATGACCGAGCCGGACGGAAGGCGATACTGGTCGGCGTACAGGCCGGTCCATCAATCGCGAATCCACCTGACAATCCCCTCGTGACACGAGGAGGCCTCGCAATCTCCGGTACAGCTGCGGTTTACAACGCGTACACGGACACCAACATCCGCTCCGGTGGTGAAATCAACACCAGCGGTGGTGGTACAGGTAACAGTTTCCTCTTGCGCGAGGGCGAATCCCGCCCTTCCACGGACCCAGCCAACCCAGACCCAGTCCCTCTGGACGGGGACGGGACTTATGTCCAGGAGTCTCGCGGTGACCTGCTGGGCCTTGATGTCATCGACCGAGACGACAACTTTGGCGTCACCGGAGATGAGTTCTTCGAATCATTCATGGGCTCCAGCATGGAGTCATACAAGGAAAACCAAATCGAAAATGTCCTCGAATCAAACGGAGACCGATTCGAATTTGACGCAAGCGAATGGGGCCAGACGATCTGGATCGAAGGCGATGCCGAACTGACTGGGACCTTGGGTAGCCGCGAAAACCCCGTACTGCTAGTTGTGGAAGGTGACCTCAGGACAACGGGTAATTTCCAAGACTTTCACGGCATTCTCTACATTACCGGCGACCTTATCGCGCGAGGCAATCCCCGGTTCTTTGGTGCCGCCATTGTCCAGGGGCGTACGGACGTACCTGACGACGCAGAGGTCTCCGGTACACCCTTCTTCTACTTTGATCCGATCGCAGCTGGCGGTGCGGGCAGCGTAGGGGCACGCTCTCTGGTATCTGGAAGCTGGCGCGACTGGACCCATGGCGTTGACTAAAGCAAGCACCACCGCCCGCCTGCATCCAACGACAGCCCCGTCACGCTTCGCGTACAGAGGTTCAAAGATGATGTCTCACCCTAAACAGCGCACGTTCGGAATCACGTTGATCGAGGCACTAATTGCCTTGGCGGTGATCGGCCTCGGAATCCTTGCGTTGTCCAAGCTGTACGGGGACCTGATGGTCTCGACGGCAGACTCCAAGGCCCGGGCGGAAGCCGTCCAGGTCATGGAGTCCCGCATCGACAAGATGCGTGATTCCCTCACGGAGACAGATTTCAACCTTGCGAAGGATGCATTGACCGAAGGCTTCACCGGGACCAATGCAAATTTTCGTTTTGAGCTTGACGAAGGAACCATCAACTCCCTCGATGGCACCACCACAATCGAGCTGACAGCATTCTGGGACAACGCGAGAGATGAAGAACAGAGCGTTCAAGTCGCGAGCGTACTCTACTGGACCGACCCCCTTCTGAGCCTTAACCAGGCGCGGGGACGCCTCCCCGGCGGCCAGAATATCGCATCGCCCTCCGGTGACGCCCGCACTGGCGGGGACCCAATTGACCCGTCAGACGCAACGACGCTGGCCGAGCTGCCTGATGACCGAGGGTTTGGACGGATGGAGATGCGCGCAGATGATGATCGTCGCCAACTGGTCCGCATTGACACGGACGGGACCGAGACCGTTCTTCTCGAAACCGACCTTTCTCTGGGATTCAGCACGATCTCGGGGTTGGTAATCCGTCTATTTGACGACGATCAATTCGATACTCTGCGTGCCCGCGTCTCCGATTCCGGCTATTGCGTAAACAACGACATCCCTGAATTCGAACCCGAGACGTTCTTTTATCGATGCTACGTGGGACGGGGATGGTTCGGCAATATCGCCGTCCGCGACTCTCAAATCGACGTGTCCGACCAAAGTGGCGCAATCGCAGTGGGCGACCCCGAGTTCGACCTCGCAGATTCGGGGGATAACGAACCCCGAGTCACCGAACCGTCCGTCTCGATCCGCCGGGCCTTCCGGGGCAGCGGGATATGGCAGCGCGCAGAGCTCGGGATGACCCACCCGCTGGTGCAGGCCCTCGTCGAGCGCGACTCCGCCGACGGTATCCGCCCCACCTGGCTGCCACCGGCGTTCGACGCCAGTGACAGCGCCCCTCCGGAGTACGTGACACGTGAAAGCGCAGGTGGTCCAAACGTTGATTACGCGGATTATTTCGACGATGACTATCAACTCATCGATTTTGGCCAGCACTTTGTATTCGACCAAATCACGGGGCAGCGCACCCCACTGCTGTCCCACTTAATTCAACGAGATAGCCCGATTCCTGGGCCGTTTTCGATACAATGGTTTCACCACAAAACGTTGAATCGAAACGAGGAATCGGGCTATGGCCTACCATGCTACTGTACTTCGTCAGCTTCTCCAATCCGTGCCGCGACTTGAATTTGAGCGACTGGCGACGAAGCTGGATGGGCCGCGGCGCAGCGACGCCTTGTCCCGCTGGAGCCAGTTTCTGGCTCTGGTGGTTGGGCATGTGGGCCAGCGGCACAGCCTGCGTGATATCGAGTCCGCGCTGATGAACGATCCCGCGCTGCGCTATCACCTGGGGACCCGTTCGGTCAGCCGTTCGGCCCTGGCGCGCGGGAACGAGACGCTCAACGCGGATTTCTTCCAGGAGCTCTTCGGGCTGCTGTATACGCGACTGCAGTCCAGTGGTTCCGTGCCGGGCAAGCGCTTCCGGTTCAAGGGGAAGCTGTTCTCGCTGGATGGTTCGTTGGTCGATCTGTCGATGAAGGTCTTTCCGTGGGCCGACATCGCGCCCAAGAAGGCGGCCTTCAAGCTGCATCTGGGGCTGGATCATGACGGGCTGATTCCGGCCTTTGCGGAAGTGAGTGGTGGTCTGGAGTCGGAGATGGACGTCGCCGACACCTTCGCGTTCCCGCGCGGTAGCGTGGTGGTCTTCGACCGTGGCTACAGCCGCTATACATGGCACAAGCAACTGACCGAGCGCGGGATTTTCTGGGTCACCCGGGCCCGCCAGGGCATGGTGCACGAGGTGGTGAAGACTTTGCCGGTCGCGCAGGACAGCCCGGTTCTGAAGGATCAGATCATCCGCCTGACCAGCCGCAAGGCGTTACAGGCCGAGCTGCCCGAGATCCGGCGGGTCGAATATCGGGATCCGGAAACCGGCAAGGTCTATGTCTTCCTGACCAACCACCGGCGCTGGGCCGCACAGACCGTGGCCGATATCTACAAGTCCCGCTGGGAGGTCGAGCTGTTCTTCAAGTGGATCAAGCAGAACCTGAAGATCCGCAGCTTCCTGGGCCGGAGCCTGAACGCGGTCGCCTCGCAGATCTTCGTGGCGCTGTGCGTCTACCTGCTGGTGGCCTTCCAGAAATTCGTCTCACGCTCGGCCATGGGCATCCAGGCCGTGCTACGCCTGGTGCAATTGAACCTGTTCCAGCGCAGACCCTTGGCCGATCTCCTCCGCGGTCGGAAACACGATCCACCCGATCCCCAGATGCCACTGCGGCTGAGGGCCGCGTAAGTGGGACAGCAGTGGCCTGTATCGACGATGACTATCAACTCATCGATTTTGGCCAGCACTTTGTATTCGACCAAATCACGGGGCAGCGCACCCCCACTCAAGCGAAGTCCGCGCTCGAAGACGCGAACGAGCAGATCGTCGATTTCCTCGGTTGGGATACCACAACAGACGGAGCCCCCTTGGCCAATAACGCAGGGGAGTTCTATCGCCAATGGTGTGATCAAACTGACGTCACTTGTCCCGGATTTTAGTACAACCGGGATCAAACCTTGCCTCTTTGCCTGGCGCCCTATCCTCAATAACGGTTTCGCGATTTCCAGGAGGGCGACAGCGGGCTGGAGCCGAAGCTTCGGAGTCGACACATCAAAAGCGCCCGGCGGCTGAACCGACCGGGCGCTTTTCTTTCCCTTGGCCCCTGAAGGGGCGTTGGCGCTAGCGGTTACGCCGAGGCGCGGGAGGCCTTCTTGCGCTCGTGTTCCACCAGGAACTTCTTGCGGATGCGGAGGCTCTCCGGGGTGACCTCGACCAGCTCATCTTCGTCGATGAACTCGATGGCCTGCTCCAGCGTCATGCGAATCGGCGGGGTGAGCTGGATGTTCTCGTCGGTGCCGGACGCGCGGACGTTAGTGAGCTGCTTGGCCTTGAGCGCGTTCACGACCAGGTCGTTCTCGCGCGAGTGCAGCCCGATGACCATGCCCTCGTAGACCTCTTCGCCGGGGCCGATGAACATCTTGCCGCGATCCTGCAGGTTAAACAGGGCAAAGCCCAGCGCCTTGCCGGTGGCGTTGGCGATCAGCACGCCGTTCTGGCGCGAGGCGACCGAACCGGGCTGGTACGGGCCGTAGTGGTCGAAGATGTGGTGCAGGATGCCGGTGCCGGAGGTCGCGGTCATGAACTCGGTCTGGAAGCCGATCAGCCCGCGCGACGGGATGATGAAGTCCAGGCGCACGCGGCCCTTGCCGTCGGGGACCATGTTGGTCATGTCGCCGCGGCGTTCGCCGAGCTTCTCCATGATCGTGCCCTGGTGCTGCTCCTCGACATCCACGGTGACGGCTTCGTAGGGCTCCTGCCGCACGCCGTCGACTTCCTTGATGACCACCTCGGGGCGCGCAACGGAGAGCTCGTAGCCCTCGCGACGCATGTTCTCGATCAGGATGCCGAGATGCAGCTCGCCGCGGCCGGAGACCTTGAACTTGTCCGGGTCCTCGCCCTCTTCGACGCGCAGCGCCACGTTGTGCTTCAGCTCTTCCTGCAGGCGATCGCGCAGCACGCGCGAGGTGACGTACTTGCCTTCGCGCCCGGCGAACGGCGAGGAGTTGACCTGGAAGGTCATGCTCACGGTCGGCTCGTCGACGGTGAGCGGTTCCATCGCCTCGACGTGGTTCGGATCACACAGGGTGTCGGAGATGAACAGCTTGTCCATCCCGGTAAAGGTGATGATGTCGCCGGCGCGGGCCTCTTCGACCTCCACGCGCTCCAGGCCGTGGAAGCCCATGATCTGCAGCATGCGGCCATTGCGCACGCCGCCTTCGCGGTCCACCACTTTCACCGGGCTGTTCGGCTTGATGTGCCCGCGCTTCACGCGGCCGATGCCGATCAGGCCCTGGTAGCTGTTGTAGTCCAGCGAGGAGACCTGCATCTGGAACGGGCCTTCCGCATCGACGTTCGGCGGGGACACATGCTCGACGATGGTCTCCAGCAGGCAGGTCATGTCGCCTTCGGTGACGCTGGAATCCATGCCGGCAAAGCCGTTCAGCGCCGAGGCGAACACGATGGGGAAGTCCAGCTGCTCGTCGGTCGCGCCCAGGCGATCGAACAGGTCGAAGACCTGATCCACGGCCCAGTCGGGGCGCGCGCCGGGGCGGTCCACCTTGTTGATCACCACGATCGGCTTGAAGCCCATGGCGAAGGCCTTCTGGGTGACAAAGCGGGTCTGCGGCATCGGGCCATCCACCGCGTCCACCAGCAGCAGCACCGAGTCGACCATCGACAGCACACGCTCGACCTCGCCACCGAAGTCGGCGTGTCCGGGGGTGTCGACGATGTTGATGCGGTAGTCCTTCCATTCGATGGACGTGTTCTTGGCGAGAATGGTGATCCCGCGTTCCTTCTCGATGGCGTTGGAGTCCATGATCCGCTCGCCGTGATCGCCACGCTTGTCGAGGGTGCCGGACTGGCGCAGGAGCTGGTCGACCAGCGTGGTCTTGCCATGATCAACGTGGGCGATGATGGCGATATTGCGAAGCTTCTCGGTCATGGAATGCAAACTCTAGATACTGGCAAAAGGGCCGACACTATACAGAGTTATGCGTTGGCGCGCTGAGACTTCCACGTTTTCAGCGCAGGCTCCGCACGCTTGCGCCCGCCATCCCGACCAAAGCGCAGCGCAGTTCGCCCCGACAATGCCGAGCGACCTCGTCATTCCGGCCGCAGCTCGCCGCGACCATGTGGTGCTCCCACGTCGTCATCCCGGCCGCAGCGCAGCGAAGAGCCGGGATCTCCCACGCCGGATACCCCCAAGGCCTGGCCAGACCACGGCGCACAAGATCCCGGATCACCGCTGCGCGGTGTCCGGGATGACGGGGGAGAGGCCGGTGCCCAGGACGCCGAAGAGGGCGCCAGCGGCAGGGTGACGACGATATGCAACGATCCGGGGTGACGGAGAGCCCCCCAGGTCGACGGCAAGGGCCCAAGCGGCTAGGTCAGGGCTAGCGGTCTTCTTCCGGAGGCGGGAACTGGAGGTGGAAGCCCTGCTCATCGAGGTTGGCGAGGACCTTCTGCGGGTCTTCCTGGGCCAGGGTGCGTTCCGGGGTCAGCTCGAACTCCAGCGCGAACTCCAGGCGACCGAGCGCCCGAACCACGCCCTCGGGGAGTTCGGAGAAATCATCCTTCTCCGGGAGATACACATAGGTATCGGCACGCTTGGTCGCGCGGTAGACGTAACACTGCATGGGTTCAGTCCTCGAGATAGGTGTAGCCGGTCAGGCCGTGCTCCAGTTCCGCCAGCAGGCGCCCGGCGGCCTCGCCGCGCAGGCCGATGGCATCGATCTTGGCGCGGAAGGCGCGGCGCAGGTCGTCCGGGGCAAAGTGCACGTAGGAGAGCAGCTCGTCCACGGTGTCGCCGCGCTCGGGGTTCAGCAGGCGGTAGCCGCCCTGCTCGGTCAGCTCCACGTTCACCGTGTCGGTGTCGCCGAACAGGTTGTGCAGGTCGCCGAGGATCTCCTGGTAGGCCCCGACCAGGAAGATGCCGAGATAGTAGGCCTCGCCCGTTTTCCACGGGTGCAGCGCCAGGGTGGTGTGCGTACCCTCGCGCTCCACGTAGTGCTCGATGTGGCCGTCGGAGTCACAGGTCAGGTCCTGCAACACGGCGCGGCGGGTCGGGGCCTCGTCCAGGCGGTGCAGCGGCATGATGGGGAAGATCTGGTTGATCGCCCAGGTATCCGGGATCGACTGGAACACGGAGAAATTGCAGAAAACCTTGTCCGCCAGCTTGTCCGTCAGCTCCGCATGGATCTCGGCCGGCAGCGCGTCCGGCTGCGCCAGCAGCCGCTGACACAGGGCGAAATAGATCGCCTCGGCGCGCGCCCGGTCCGCCAGCGACAGCATCCCGCGAGCGAAGCGCGCCTGCAGATCGGACAGGCCGAAGGCGGCGTCGTGATAGATCTCCGAGGCCGGGCGCCCGCGCTCGTCCAGCAGCGCCCGCATCGCGGCGATCTCGGGCAGCTCGTCGTCCGGCGCCGGCGGTATAGCATCATCCCCCGGGGCTGGCTCGCAGTCGATCACGTTGGTGATCAGCACCGCGTGATGCGCGGTCAGCGCCCGTCCCGACTCGCTGAACACCTCGGGCATGGCGAGATCATGCTCCTCGCAGATGCGCTTGAGCGGGCGCAGGATGTTCAGCGCGTACTCCTCCACCGAGTAGTTGATGGAGCATTCGTTGCGCGAGCGCGACCCCTCGTAGTCGATACCCAGGCCGCCGCCGACATCCACCACCTGAAGCGCGGCACCCGCTTCGGTCAGCGCGGCGAAGTAGCTGGCCGCCTCGCCCATGCCGTTCTGGATGTCGCGGATGTTCGCGATCTGCGAGCCCATGTGGAAGTGCAGCAGCTGCAGCCGATCCAGCCAGCCGAGGCCGCGCAGGCGCTCGAGGATGCCCAGCACATCCGCCGCGGACAGGCCGAACTTGGCCTTCTCGCCACCGGTGTTCTGCCACTTGCCCTTGCCAATCGACGCCAGGCGCACGCGCAGCCCCAGCAGGGGCGCGATATCCATGTGCTCGGCCTGGCGGATGACCTCCTCCAGCTCCGAGGGCTTCTCGATCACGATGTACACGCGATGCCCGAGCTGGCGCCCAATCAGCGCCAGGCGCACGTATTCGCGGTCCTTGTAGCCGTTGCAGATGATCGCGGCGCCCGGGCGCGACTGCGCGAGCACAGCCATCAGTTCCGGCTTGCTGCCCGCCTCCAGCCCCACCCGTGGGGTAAAGCCATCGGCACCCTGCGTGTCGCCCGCCGCCAGGATCTGATCCACCACGCTGCGCTGCTGGTTCACCTTGATCGGATAGATCGCCGTGAACGCGCCCTGGTAGGACAACTCGCGTGCAGCTGCATCGAAGGCCCGCGCCAGGCGGCGCACACGCCCGTCCAGCACGTCCTGGAAACGCACCAGCACCGGCGGCCCGATATGCTCCTCGCGCAGCCGCCCGGCCAGCTCATGCAGATCGACACCCGGGTGATCCGGCCAATCCGGTCGCCGCATCACCACATGGCCAGCGTCGTTCAGATCGAAAAAGCCACCATTCCAGTGGTCGATCCCGTAGGTGGCGCGGGCCTCATCCAGATTCCAGGGCGTGACGGTCATGGCGGTTCCGGGTTTCACAGCGGGTATATCCCCGTCATTGCGAGGAGCGAAGCGACGCGGCAATCGCCTTCCATGTCCACCGGAACGTCCAGGGCGAGCAGCGCAACCAAACGCACTGCCCTCGTTCAGGAGATTACTCGCTACGCTCGCCCTTCGGGCCGGCCGGCGGCCGTTCAACGCAGCTAAGCTGCTTTTGTGCTTCGTCGCCTACGGCTCCTCGCAATGACGGGGAGGTTCAGAGTTGCCCGCAGGATACAGGGCACTATCATAGCGGCGCATCATACCGTCCACCGCATCCGCAAGGGGAGCCGCCCAATGGCACTCGACAACAACTGGTTCAGCGAACCGCACGAAAACATGGCGCTGTCCCTGCGCATCAAGCAGAAGCTGCACGAAGAACAGACCCCCTACCAGAAGATCGAGATCTACGAGACCGAGGCCTTCGGCAACCTGATGGTGATCGACGGCTGCGTGATGCTCACCGGGCGCGACAACTTCATCTACCACGAGATGATGTCGCACCCGGTGCTCTACTCGCACAGCGCCCCGAAGAACGTGGTCATTATTGGCGGCGGCGACTGCGGCACCCTGCGCGAAGTACTCAAGCACGACGAAGTGCAAAAGGCCGTGCAGGTAGATATCGACGAGCGCGTCACCCGCTTGGCCGAGCAGTACTTCCCGGAACTGTGCGACGCCAACGACGACCCGCGCGCCGAGCTCCTGTTCGACGACGGCGTGCAGTACCTGCAGGACGCCACACCCGGCTCCGTCGACGTGATCATCGTCGATTCCACCGATCCGGTGGGCCCGGCCGAAGGCCTGTTCTCCACCGCCTTCTACAAGGACTGCGTGAAGGCCCTGGGCCCGGATGGCCTGCTGGTACAGCAAAGCGAATCGCCACTGTTGCATACCGAGAGCATCATCCGCCCGATGCACGACAGCCTGCGCGCGGCCGGCTTCATCGATGCATTGACGATGCACTTCCCACAACCCACCTACCCCTCCGGCTGGTGGACCTGCACCATCGCGGCGAAGGACGCCCCGGTGTCATTCCTGCGCGAGGAAGCCGCCGAGGAGGCGACGTTTGTCACCCACTACTACAACGCCGCCATCCACCGCGCCGCCGGGGCCACGCCCGAGTTCTTCCGCCGCAAGCTGTTCGCCTGATCCCGGCCAAACTCCCCTTAGCGCGATGCCATCGTCGGGAGATTGCTTCGCTGCGCTCGCAATGACGGGATTCCCTTCCTGTCATTGCGAGGCGCCGAAGGGGCCGTGGCACAAAGGCGCGAAACGCGTTGAACGGCCGCAGGCCGGCCCGAAGGGCGAGCGCAGCGAGTAACCTCCCGACGCAACCCCGACGTTTGCCCGGGCCGGCGCTGGGGCGCCCACGGAGATCGCCACGTCGCTGCGCTCCTCGCGATGACGGTACTTGCTGGCCCCGTCATTGCGAACCATGCAGGGCCGCGCTAATCTGACTACATTTGTAGTAGAGGAGGCACGCCATGAGTTTGCCCGTCCGCATTGATGAGGCGCTGTACCAGCAGGCCCGGGCCCACGCCAAGGCCGAGCACCGGACCATCGCCGGTCAGATCGAGTTCTGGGCCGAAGTGGGGCGCACCGCCATGGACAACCCGGACCTGCCCATCGACTTCGTCTGTGAACTGCTGATCGCTCGCGCCGAGGGGCGGGAACTCGCGACCCCGTTCACCCCCGAGGGCAAACCCGACTAATGGCCGCGGACGTGGAGGTGCTGCAAAGCACTCGCTTCCGGCGTGCCTACAAGCGCCTCCATCCCGCCCAGAAGGCCGACGTGGACGAAGCGGTTGCCGAGATCGTCCGCAACCCCGAGATCGGCACCAGCAAGAAAGGCGATCTGGCCGGGGTCATGGTCTACAAGTTCAAGTCGCGCGAGCAACTGATGCTGCTCGCCTACGAGTACGACCCCACCACCCGCCTCCTGCTACTGCTGGGCACACACGAAAACCTCTACCGAGATTTGAAACGCGGCTCGTAGGGTCTGCACGCGCAGGGGGTCGCGAAACACACGCCATGTGATGCGGTTCGCTGCGCTCAGCGCATCCTACGAGGGCTCCGCCGCGCGTCGCAGGGCGCATTGAGCGAATACGAAATGCACCGTTCGTGGTGGATATGGCTACGTGTGGCGGCCCGGCTTGAGGCGGTCGAGGCGCAGGCGTTCGCGGGTGTCGAACAGGCGGCGGGAGGCGAACCAGACCGCGCCGAGGGTGCCGAATCCGGTTCCGGCGGTGATCAAGAACATGATCAGGATCTGGTACTTGACCGCCTCCACCGGCGGGGCACCGGCGAGGATCTGGCCCGTCATCATGCCCGGCAGGCTGACGATGCCGGCCGCGGCCATGGCATTGATGGTCGGCATCAGACCGGAGCGGGCAGCCTCGCGGCGCATGGTGGCGACGGCCTCACTCCAGCCCGAGCCCAGCGCCAGGCGGGCCTCGATGGTGCGGCGCTCGCGCCAGACCGTCTGGGTCAGGCGGTCCAGCCCCAGCGCGATGCCGGTCATGGTGTTGCCCAGCAGCATCCCCAGCAGCGGGATGGCGTACTGCGGCTCCCACCAGGGCGAGGGTCCCACCATCGTGGTCAGCGCAAGCACGGTGACGGCAAAGGCCGAAACGAACATGGTGACCGCACCGATCCCGTAGCCCCACAGCCCGGCAAAACGGCGCTGCTGACGCGCCATCACCTCGTAGCCGGCGATCGACACCATGACCAGCGCCATCAGCGCCACCCAGCCCAGGTGCGCGTGGTCGAACAGCGTCTGCAGCACCAAGCCGATTAGCAGCAGCTGGATCACGGTGCGCGCCCCGGCGATCAGCAGACTGCGCCCCAGCCCCATGCGCGCCCAGATGGTCAGACCAGCCAGGGCGACAACCAGCAGCGCCGCCAGCGTCAGATCCAGCGCGGAAAGCGAGATCAGGTCCATGCGTTTGCCTCCAACTGGCCATCGCGGATGGTCAGGATGCGCCCGCCCAGACGCTGGCGCTGCAGCGTGTCATGACTGACCCATAGTGCCGCCGCCTCTTCTTCGGCCAAGTACGCCCGCACCGCGCGCTCGATGCGCTTGGTGTTCTCCAGGTCCAGGTTGGCGGTGGGCTCGTCCAGCAGCAGGACACGGGGCCGGTTCAGCAGCGCGCGCACCAGACCCAGGCGCTGTTTCTCGCCGCTGGAGAGACGCTCGACTTCCCACCCCAGCGAGGCCTCGGGCAACGCAACCTGTTCCAGCAGGTGCAGGGCCGCCTCGCGCGAGAAATCGGCCGGCAGGTGTTCGTCCACGCGCTCGCCCCACCAGGCGGTCTCGGCCGGCACATAGGCCACGCGCCGGCGCCACTGGACCGGCAGCATGGCGTCGCGCGCCTCGCCGTTCAGCATCACCTCCCCCGTGCTGGGGTCGAGATCCGCCAGGGCGCGCAACAGCAGGGACTTGCCGGCACCCGAGGCGCCGGTGACCTGCACCAGTTCGCCCGGCTGAACCGCCAGGTCCAGCGGGCCCAGCTGGGCTGTTTTCAGTTGTCGGACGTCCAGCAGGCGATCCATGCGACAGGGTTCCGGTGCGGCGAAAACGGGATCGTAACCGAAGCCGGGGTACGGGGATGAATGGCCGGACCGGGAGACCCTGCTTGCTGGGAAGAGAGCCGGCCGGGGTGTTACTAGCCCGCGGGCATCAGTCGCAAGAACCGCCGCGGGCGGGGGCTTCGCGGGCAAGCCCGCTCCCACAGGGTGTGTCGAACAAAAAAAGGGCGCCCGATAAAGGGGCGCCCAAAGGCCAACATCCAAGTCCTGGGAGACTGTCTTGTCGGCGTCGGAGGAGACGATGTATCAGGATCGAGCCGGGTTACGGCCCGACCCCGGTTTCAGGTTAACGAAGCTTTATTGCTTCCCGGTGAACTCCGGGTAGGCCTCGAGACCGCACTCGGCGATATCGGCGCCCATGGCTTCGTCCTCTTCGCTCAGGCGGATACCCATCACCGCCTTGAGGATCGCCCAGACGATCAGGCTGGCCACGAAGACGAACACGAAGATGGCGAGCAGGCCCACGATCTGGCCGAAGAAGGTCGCATCCGGGTTGGACAGCAGGACCGCCATCACACCCCAGATACCGGCGGTACCGTGCGCGGAGATCGCACCAACCGGGTCGTCGATCTTCAGCTTGTCGAGGGCGACGATCGAGAACACCACGATCACACCACCCACGGCACCGATGATCATCGCCAGGACCGGGCTGGGCATCAGCGGCTCGGCAGTGATGGACACCAGGCCTGCAACCGCACCGTTCAGGGCCATAGTCAGGTCGGCCTTGCCGAAGATCAGACGGGTGGTGATCAGCGCGGCCACCACACCCCCGGCCGCGGCCAGGTTGGTGTTGGCGAACACGGCGGCCACGGCATTGGCGGACTCGATGTCCGACACCTTCAGCTCGGACCCGCCATTAAAGCCGAACCAACCCAGCCACAGGATCAGCACACCCAGCGTGGCCAGCGGCATGTTGGAACCCGGAATGGCGTTGATCCTGCCATCCGCGCCGTACTTGCCCTTGCGCGCCCCGAGGAGCAACACACCGGCCAGCGCCGCAGCGGCACCCGTGAAGTGGACGATGCCGGAACCCGCGTAGTCCAGGTAGCCGATCTGGTCGAGGATACCGCCACCCCAGCTCCAAAAGCCCTGGATCGGGTAGATGAAGCCCGTCAGCACGACCGCAAAGGCCAGGAAGGCCCACAGCTTCATGCGCTCGGCCACGGCACCCGAAACGATGGACATCGCGGTGGCCACGAACACGACCTGGAAGAAGAAGTCGGCACGATCGGAGTAGTAGATGTCGCCACCGCTACCCAGCACGTCCGCGACTGCGTTGTCGCCGCTGATCAGGAAGCCCAGCCCCGGGATAATGGAGCTGAGACCATCGCTGTACATGATGTTGTAGCCGATCAGCATGTACATGATGCTGGCGATCGAATACAGGGCGATATTCTTGGTTGCAATTTCGGCCACACTCTTGGTGCGCACCATACCGGCCTCGAGCATGGTAAAGCCCGCGGCCATCCACATCACCAGTGCACCGGCCACCAGAAAGTAAAAGGTGTCCATCGCATAGGCGAGTTCGACAACTTGCTGTTCAATTTCCATGATTGAAATTCCTCATTCGCTGGAAGGCAAAGGTTTAAAGCGCTTCCGGTCCGGTTTCGCCCGTGCGAATACGCACGACCTGCTCCACCGGCGTAATAAAGATCTTGCCGTCGCCGATCTTGCCCGTGCTGGCGGACTTTGAAATGGCCTCGACGACCTGGTCGACCAGGTTTTCGTCAACGGCCACTTCAAGCTTCACCTTGGGCAGAAAATCGACTACATACTCGGCACCGCGATACAACTCGGTATGACCGCGCTGGCGACCAAAACCCTTCACTTCGGTCATGGTCATGCCCTGCACGCCGATCTCCGAGATCGCCTCGCGAACATCATCAAGCTTGAACGGCTTGATCACGGCGGTAATCATCTTCATGTCAGACTCCTGTGGGCGGGTCCGCTGATCCACGGACCCGCCTTTGCATTAAGAGGTAATAGCCGGCTTCAGAACGTCTTGGACCAGCCCACCCAAACCTTCAGGTTATCGCCAGACCCTGCGAGCTCGGAGCGATCGTCATCCTTGATGTCGGCATACTCTAGAGTGAACGAGACCTCACCAAAGTCGCCCACATCGCGGTACATAGTCGCTCCGTAATGCAGGTAATCCAGGTCTTCCTGGCCCGCAGATCCATCGGCATCAAACGTGTAATAACCGGCAGTCAGGTCGAGACCAAAGTCATTCGGGAGCGCGACGTCGTAACCCAAGTAGTAATAGATGTCTCCCGAATCGAACGCCTCTCCACTGGACTGGTCGCTGTGCACCGTCGCCGCAAGACCACCGTAGAATCCTGCGAACGAGAGTTCACCGTAGATCTCGCCGAAGTCGATATCATCGGGGCTATCAGGATAGGCGTAATAGATATACCCGACGTCATAGCCCATCCCATTACCAAGTTCGCCTGCGAAACCGGCGTACAGATCGAGCTCGTACTTTGCCTCTCCTTCTCCGAAATCAACCGTAGACGCCCAAGTACCAGCGTAGAAGCCGGACTCATGCTCGAAATCCACACCACCCTGGATGGCAGCAGCATCATCGGTCTGAGTGACACCACGGAAGTAGTAGTTGGAAACGGCGCCGATATTCATGGACAGCTCCGCGGCGGCGGTGGAGGTAAACGCGACGCCACCGGTGGAGCCTACGGTGAGGACAGCAGCGGCCAGCGCGGAACGGGTGAACTTCTTCATGTTGGTCTTCTCCCAGATTGGTCAATCGAGTGTCGCGTAGTCGACACCCGGTCCTTGCACGGGCTGTGCCAAGTACCAAAAGGGAGCAAAATCGGCTTTTCACAACACGTGTTGCGGCCGAACCACGAGGTTTTGCCTCTGGATGGTGCGCACTAAAAGTGCACACGCACCAAAAGCGTGCGATCAACGAAAAGTGTGAACACGGTCCGGTCCCCGCACGGGGCAGACGCGGAACAAAAGGCAGGAAAGCGGGCCGGAAGGACCCGTAGGAGAAGAGGGGCTAGTCGGACGTCGCGAGGGTGCCGCGCTCGATCTCGATGCCGACCTCGCGTACACCGGGAACGGCCCCGGGCTTGCCCAGTTTGATGCGCACCCAGGGGGTGCCGAACTGGGCCATCAGGGCCTCGGCGATCTCTTCGGCCAGGGATTCCAGCAGCGCGTGCGGCTCGCGCGTGACGATGGCCCGCACCGCGTTGGCCACCGCCTCGTAATCGACGGTATCGCCGATCTCGCCGGAATAGGCGGCGATGCGGGTGTCCGCCGCCAGTTCGATGTCGAATCGCAGGCGGCGCTGGATCCGCTGTTCCCAGTCGTAGACACCGACAACGGCATCGATTTCGAGGTCGCGCAGATAGATTCGATCCATGGGCTCGGCGGGCTCCTGTAGGTCGGCGCCTATCCTACTGCCCGGGCCGCACGAGGTACACCGAGCCGTTATCATGGAGCTTCCCTTGCACGGCTTCGAGACACGCATGAGCGAGCCCTTCCACGACCTCCCGTGGCCCGACAGCCTCGAGGGCGAACCGCGTCGCATCGGGGTAGAGATCGAGATGGCCGGTGTCTCGCTGGAGATTATGGCCGAAGCAGTAAAGGCCGAATTCGGAGGGCAGATCGAACCGGACAGTGCGTTCGTCGCCCGCGTGCGCGATACCGACGTCGGCGACTTCCAGCTGGAACTGGACGCCCGGGTGCTGAAGGACCGGGCCTACCGCGAGCATCTCGCGCGCCTCGGCATCTCGCTGGACGACTCCGACAAGGCGGCGCTGGATCACTGGCTGGCCGACGCCGCCGGCCGCCTGGTGCCGCATGAAATCGTGGCCCCGCCGATCCCGGTGGCCGACCTGCCCCGCCTGGACCGGGTACGCGCGGCCCTGCAAGAGGCCGGCGCCCAGGGCACCGAACGCTCGTTTCTCTACGCCTTCGGGTTGCAGATCAATATCGAGATCCACCGTACCGATGCCGAGTGGCTGCTGGCGATCCTGCGCAGCTTCCTGCTGATGGCCGAGGCCCTCACCGCGGCCGGCGCAATCGACCTGGCACGGCGACTGTCGCCCTACATTCGCGCGTTTCCCGGGCCCTTTGTACGCCACATGCTGGACCCGGACTTCCAACCCGATCAGGCCGGCCTGATCGATGCCTACCTGGCGCACAGCCCGACGCGCAACCGACCACTGGACCTGTTGCCCTTGTTTGCCCACCTGGACCCGGAACGGGTCAACGCCGCACCGGTGGAACACGACTTGATCAAACCGCGCCCGGCCTTCCATTACCGCCTGCCGAACTGCGAGATCGACGACCCGGACTGGAGCCTGGCGCGACCGTTCAATGGCTGGGTCGAGGTGGAACGCCTGGCGGCGGATCCGGAGCGCCTGGAGCGCCTGTCGCGGGAATACCTGGACCGCCCCGGCCAGGCATTAGGCCGCTGGGCCGACGACTGGAGCCAGCGCCTCCGTGACTGGTTCTGACTCGGCTCCCAATGCAACCAGCCGGGTCACGCCCCAAGCCCGTCGCCCGGTGATCGCGATCACCGGGCCGGACCAGGGCGGGGGTCCGGCCTGGCTGTTCACCGCCCTGGCGGTGTGGCGCGCGGGAGGCCGCCCTTTGCGGTTGCGCCCGGGAAAGCCGCGCGGCCGTTGCCCGTTCGACGGACTGATCGTGGGCGGCGGGGCGGATGTCGACCCCGAGCTCTACGGCGAGACCCTGCCCGATGGGCCGGATGCGGCCGCCATCCGCCAGGCGGAGCGCCGCCTCTCGCAGCGCCTGATCGGCTATCTCTTCTACCCGGCCCTGTGGCTGCTGCGCCGGCTGTTCCAGTCGCACGGCGGCGTACTGGACGTCGACCGCGACCGCCTGGAGAAGGCCCTGATCCACCGCGCGCTGGACGATCATCGGCCGATCCTCGGCATCTGCCGCGGCATGCAGCTGGTCAACGTGGTGCGCGGCGGCACGCTGCAGCGCGATCTGGCCGAGTTCTACGTGGAAACACCACAGGCCCGCAGCCTGTTGCCGGTCAAGCCGGTGCAACTGGAGCCGCGCAGCCACCTGGCGGACATCCTGGGCGACGCCACGCTGCACGTGAACGCCCTGCACAATCAGGCGGTGGATGGCCTGGGTCGCGGGCTAAGGGTCGCCGGCCGCGAGAGCAGCGGCGTGGTACAGGCGATCGAAGCCGACCGCGGCTGGTGCATCGGCGTGCAGTGGCACCCGGAATACCTGCCCCAGAAGCGCCGCCACCAGCGTCTGTTCCACGCCCTCGTTCAGGCCGCCGCCAACAACGTCTAAAACCCGATTCACCAAGAAGACACGAAGAAGGGCAGGCGCTCAGGCCGGGTACGGCACGGAGAGGCCGCCGAGGCCGCAGTAGCCGTGGGGGACCTTGGCCAAGTATTGCTGGTGATCCTCTTCGGCGAAATAGAACGCCGGCCCTTCGACGATCTCGGTGCTGATCGTTCCGCCCCGTGCCTTGTCCAGCGCGGCCTGGAAGCGTTGGCGGCTGGTTTCGGCAGCCGCCAGCTGGTCCGCATCGGTGGTGTAGATCGCGGAGCGGTACTGGGTACCGACGTCGTTGCCCTGGCGCATGCCCTGGGTCGGGTCGTGGCCTTCCCAGAAGGTGCGGAACAGCGCATCCAGGTCGACTCGCCGCGGATCGAATACCACACGCACCAGTTCGGTGTGCCCGGTCTGGCCGCTGCATACCTCGCGATAGGTCGGATTCGGGGTATAGCCCCCACCGTAACCGACGCTGGTGGAGTACACCCCGTCCAGCTGCCAGAACAGGCGCTCTGCGCCCCAGAAGCAGCCCATGCCGAACTGAATCACCTGCATGCCCTCGGGGTACGGCGGTGCCAACGGGGTTCCCAGCACCATGTGGCGCCCGGGCACCGGCATCGGCTCCTCGCGCCCGGGCAAGGCCTGCTCGGGCGCAGGCATGCGCGGCTCGGAAAATGCGAACATCGGCGACTCCATCAGTCAGCCGGGGTGAGCCGGATCAGCTCCCCCGGGTTGTGGTCGGTAAGTACGTAGATTGCGCCTTCGTGCACGCGCACGTCGCGCACACGGCGATCCAGATCCGGCAGCACCTCGGACTCATTGACCAGGTCGCGCCCGTCGAAGGTCAGGCGGCGCAGCGTCTGGTGCACCAGTCCGCCGACCAGCAGGTCACCATCCCAGTCGGCAAAGGCCGGATCGCGCAGGATCGCCATGCCGGACGGGGCAATGGAAGGCGTCCAGTGATGCAGCGGTGACTCCATCCCCTCCTTCTCGGTCAGGCCCTCGCCCACCTGGCCGCCACGGTATTCCTCGCCGTGGGTAATGACCGGCCAGCCGTAGTTCAGGCCGGGTTCGATGATGTTGACCTCGTCACCCCCGCGCGGGCCATGCTCGTTCTGCCAGAAGGTGCCGGTCTCGGGGTCCATTACCATGCCCTGCGGGTTGCGCACACCCCAGGCCCAGATCTCCGGGCGGGCGTCGGGTTCATCCACCAGCGGGTTGTCATCCGGCACCGAACCATCGTCATGCAGCCGGATGATGCTGCCGATATGGGTGGAGGTGTCCTGCGCATGATCGCGATCGCCGCGGTCACCCACGCTGATGTACACGTACCCGGCCTGGTCAAACACGATGCGGCTGCCGAAGTGGCGGCCGCCGCTGACACCCGGCTCGGCGGTGAACAGTGTCTCCACGTCCTGCAGCTCGCCATCCTGGAAGCGCCCACGCGCCAGGCGGGTCGTCAGTCCGCCCTCCACGCTCGCCGAGTAGGTGAAGTACAGCCAGCGGTTGTCGGAGAAATTGGGGTGCAGCGCAAGATCCAGCAACCCGCCCTGGTTGCGCGCCTGCAGGTCGTCCGGCAACCCCGGGACCAGCGCGCCCCGCCCGTCGAAGGCCTCGGCGTCCTCGAACCAGCGCAGGGTGCCCGGGCGCTCGCTGATCAGTGCACCGCCTTCGGGCAGGAAGGCGATGGCCCAGGGGTGATTCAGTTCCTCGTGCAGCACGCTGACCTGCAGATCCTGCTGCCCGCCCTCCAGGCCCTCGGCCGAGACCCCGGAGGACCCGGTGCATGCCACCAGAAGGCCCACGGTCATGGGAACCACCGTTACACGTCCCAGGATATGTTTGCGCTTGCTCATGGCTCGCTCCTTGTTCGGTCCGATGTCCATTGGTACCTGTGTTCAGGCGGCGGGTTCCCTCGGCTGGCAGACAGGGCACCAGTACGTCGAGCGGCCGTGTTCGCCCAGCAGGGCATATTCGACCGGTGCGCCGCACTGCCGGCAGGGCTCGCCACGGCGGCCATAGACGTTCAGGAACGCCCCCTCCTCCGCGCGCTCGCGGGTGATGCGCGGACCCGGCTTCAGGTTGCGCCGCAGCAACCGCTCGGCATCGCGGTACAGCCCCGCCAGCACTCGCTGCGACACCTGCCCGAGAGGCCACAGCGGGTGACAGCCTTGCAGGAACAGCACCTCTGACTTGTAGATGTTTCCGATGCCCGCCGCCAGCGACTGATCCAGCAGCACATCCAGGATCGGGCGCGCCGGGTCCGCGACGGTCCGCACCCGCATGACCACGGCATCCAGGTCGATCGCCGGGTCCAGCAGATCAGGGCCGACACGGGCATCCAGACGCGGGACATCCGCCGCCCCCGCCGTGCGCGGGCGCCACTGCAGTTCGCGAGGGTGAAAGCAGACCAGTACCCGCTCCGGGAGGCTGAGGATGGCCCAGGCACTGGAGGCCGGCTTGTGCCAGGCGACACCCGGGGCGTACTGGTGCCAGGTCCCGTACATGCCCAGGTGGGTGCGCAACTGCCACGGCCGGCCATCCGCAGCTGCAAGATCCAGCAACAAGTGCTTGCCCCGGGCCTGCACGGTCCCGGCGGTCATCGCGCCATGCTCGAGCAACGGATCGCCGCGCCGGGTGCGGGTCGCTACCGCAGTCAGCGTTGCGCCCTCCAGTACCGGCCGCAACGCGGCGGCCAGCTTGTGGATCGTGTCGCCCTCGGGCATGCGGGCGGGATCAGCGCTCGCGCGCGGGGTACAGGCGCGGCTCGCCCTCGGGCCGGGTGCGGAACAGGCGCATGGACCACAGGTACTGCGCCGGGGCCTGCTCGATGCCACGCTCGATGGCGGCGTTCATCTGCCGCGCATCGACGGCATCATCCCCCGAGGGATAGTCCTCCAGGGGCGGCCACAGGCGCATCACGTACTGGTCCGCCGCCGCGTCATACCAGGCGAAGCTGGGCAGGACCGCCGCCTTCGACATGCGCGCCAGACGCGCCAGCGCGGTCAGCGTGGCCTTCTGCACACCGAAGAAATCCACGAATACCGCGCCCTCGGCGCCCAGGTCCTCGTCCGGCAGGTAATAGAAGAAGCGACCGCGCTTGAGCTGGCGAATGGCCGGGCGCAGGCCCTGGTCGCGGGCGAAGATATCGCCGGAATAGCGCGTGCGGCTGCGGTGGTTGATCCACTCCAGCACCGGGTTCTTCATCGGCTTGGCGAAGGACACGCCGTCGAACATCTGACTCATGCGCACGCCGCCGTAATCCAGCCCCAGGGAATGCGGCGCCAGGATGATCACTGGCGTCCCGCCGGAGCGCAGGCGCTCGTAGTGCTCCAGACCCTCGATGCGAATGCGGGCGGCGTGCTGGCCGGGCTTGCCGAACCACAGCAGCCCGTAGTCCAGCGCCGTCTGCGCCTGGTAGCGGTAATAGGCCTCCAGGCGCTGGGCGCGCTCCGCGGCGCTCATCGCCGGGAAGCACAGCTCCAGGTTCCGCTCGACCACCGCCCGACTGCGCCCGGCCAGCCGGCGAATCAGCCGGCCCAGCCCGCCGGCGAGACCGCGCACGGCCGGTCGCGGCAGCTCCTGCAGCACCCAGGCCAGGCCCAGCAACAGCCAGCTGCCCCAGTAACGCGGGGCGAAGTGCGCGGCGGTCAGCGGGGCCTGGTAGGCACCAGCGTCCTCGCGCCGTCCGGTTTCGTCGTCGACAGCGCTCATGCGCCCCCGGCACCGTCGGTGGGCCCGTCCGTGGCGGCCTGCTGCTTGCGGGCGCGCTTGGCGTAGACCTCCATCTCCTTCGCGGCCTGCAGATCACCCTTCTCGGTGGCCACGCGGATACCGCGCTCGCAGGTGGACAGGGCCGACTCGGGGCGCTCCAGCTCCACCAGCGTCTTCGCCAGCAGCTTCCAGGCCGCGGAATAACCGCCGTCCAGATCCAGCGCCCGCTGCAGATGGGGCACTGCGGCCTCCAGCTGGCCATCGGTCGCCAGGGCATTGCCCAGCGAGAAACGCAGCATGGCGGAATCCTGACCGCCATCGAGCATATTCTGGAAGCGTTCGATCATGTCGCTCATGGGGTACCTCCCTCGGCGCGTGCCGATACGTACAGTCAGGCTAACGCCGCCAGAAGGCGGGCGACAGAAGCACCAGCACGGTAAAGATTTCCAGGCGCCCCATCAGCATCGCAACCACCAGGACCCACTTGCTGAAGTCGTTGATGGAGGCATAGTTCGCGCCCACCTCGCCCAGACCGGGACCCAGGTTGTTCAGCGAAGCGGCCACTGCCGAGAACGAGGTGACCTGATCCAGACCGGTCACCATCAGCAACAGCATCATCACAACGAACACCATCACGTAGGCCGCCAGGAAGCCCCACACCGCCTGCACGACGCGATCCGGGGCCTCCTTCCCGTTGACCTTCACGGCGATCCGCGCGTGCGGGTGGATCAGACGCTTGATCTCGCGCAGCCCCTGCTTCACCAGCAGCAGCACGCGGATGACCTTCATGCCGCCGCCGGTGGAACCGGTACTGGCCCCGATGAACGAGAGGAAGATCAGCAGCACTGGCAGAAAGCCTGGCCACAGGTAGAAGCTGTCGGTGGCATAGCCCGTCGTGGTCGCAATGGACACCACGTGGAAGATGCCCTTGCGCAGAGCCTCCGCAGGGTCACCGACGAAGCCGGTCCAGAGCATGAAGGTCACCACGATCACGCTGGCCACGGCCAGCAGCAGCAGGTAGGTCCGCAGTTCCTCGTCGTGACGATAGGGGGCAACGGTGGCGCGATGGATCACCAGGAAGTGCAGGGCGAAGTTCATCCCCGCGATGATCATGAAGACGATGGCAACGCTCTCGATCAGGGCACTGTCGAAGTGGCCGATGCTGGCGTCATAGGTCGAGAAGCCGCCGATCGCGATGGTCGAGAAGGCATGTGCGACCGCATCGAAGGCATCCATGCCGGCGGCCCAGTAGGCCAGCGCGCAGGCCACGGTCAGGCCCAGGTAGATGTACCAGAGGTTGCGCGCGGTCTCGGCGATACGCGGCGTCAGCTTGTTGTCGCGGATCGGCCCCGGGGTCTCGGCCTTGAACAGCTGCATGCCGCCCACGCCCAGAAGCGGCAGGATGGCCACCGCCAGCACGATGATCCCCATACCGCCCATCCACTGCAGCTGCTGGCGATACCACAGCAGCGCCCGCGGCAGATCATCCAGCCCGGTCAGCACCGTGGCGCCGGTCGTGGTCAGCCCGGACATCGACTCGAAGGCGGCATCGGTGAAGGACACGTGCAGGTTCGGATCGAGGTACAGCGGTGTCGCCCCGGCGATCCCCAGTCCCAGCCAGAACAGCACCACCAGGATGAAGCCGTCGCGCGCCTGCAGGTCCTGGCGCATGCGGTACAGCGGCGCCCACAGCAGACCGCCCATCAGCAACAGGAGGGCGAAGGCCTGCAGGAACACATACGCGGTGGACTCCCCGTACAGAAAGCCGATGGCCGCCGGCGGCAGCATCGCCAGACTGAACAGCGTCAGCAGGACACCCAGCAGCCGGGCCGTGGAGGCGAGATGGAGCATCCGTGCGCTGCGCCTAGAAGAACAGCGCCGTGGGCTGGAACAGGCGCTGCACCTGCTTCACCTTGCGCCGATCGGTCACGAACAGAATCACGTGGTCGCCGGCCTCGATGACCGTGTCGCGATGGGGGATGATGACCTCCTCGCCCCGCACCACCGCTCCGACGCGAGTGCCCTCGGGAAAGTCGATCTCGTCGATCCGGCGGCTGACCACCTGCGACGTCCGGGCATCGCCGTTGACCACGGTCTCGATCGCCTCGGCCGCACCGCGGCGCAGGGCATGCACGGTGGCGGTTCCGCCCTCGCGCACCCGCGCCAGCAGCGCACCGATGGTCGCCTGCTGTGGCGAGATCGCGACATCGATGGTCCCGCTTTGCAGCAGGTCCACGTAGCTCGGCCGATTGATCAGCGACATCACCTTGCGCACGCCCCAGCGCTTGGCCAGCATCCCGGCGAAGATGTTCGCCTGGTCGTCGTTGGTGACCGCGCAGAACACGTCGCTGTGCTCGACATTGATGGATTCGAGGAAGCGGTCATCCGAGCTGTCCCCGTGCAGCACCAGGACATTGCTGGGTAGCGTCCGCGCCAGATGATCGGCACGTTCGGAATCGCGTTCGATCACCTTGACCCGGTAGCGCTTGCTGAGCGTCTCGGCCAGGCGCTCGCCGATGTTGCCGCCACCGGCCACCATGATCCGCTTGTAGGGCTTTTCCAGCTTGCGCAGCTCCGAGGTCACCGCACGGATGTTCTTCTTCGCCGCGACGAAGAACACCTCGTCATCGGCCTCGATCACCGTGGAACCATCCGGCTGGATCGAGCGATCCTTGCGGAAGATCGCGGCCACCCGGGTCTGGATGCCCGGCATGTCGTTTTGCAGATTCTTCAGCTCGTGCCCGACCAGCGGGCCCCCGTAGTAGGCGCGCACCCCCACCAGCGAAACTCGGCCCTCGGCGAATTCCAGCACCTGGAGCGAACCGGGGTGCTCGATCAGGCGCTGGATGTGGCTGGTCACGATGGCCTCGGGCGAGATCAGCATGTCCACCGGCATCGCGTCCTGGGCGAACAGCGCCGGGGTCTCGTGATAGTCGCGGGCCCGCACCCGGGCGATCTTGGTCTCGATATTGAACAGCGTGGAGGCCACCTGGCAGGCGACCATGTTGGTCTCGTCCGAGTTGGTGACCGCGATCAGCATGGACGCGTCCTGCGCACCGGCTGCCTCCAGCACCGAGGGGTGCGCGGCAAAGCCGTGCACGGTCTTGATGTCGAAACGATCCTCCAGCTCCGCCAGCATCTCGGCGCGGTAATCGACCACCGTAATGTCGATCCCGTCGGCGCTCAGCGCCTCCGCCAGCGACTGACCGACCTGCCCGGCCCCGAGGATGATGATGTGCTTCATGCGTCTCCCGTCCCGGAGCAGGTTCAGCTATCGGATTTCACGCGCTTGGGGTCGATCCCCAGCGCCTTGAACTTGCGGTACAGGTGCGTGCGCTCCAGCCCCACCCGTTCCGCCAGGCGCGTCATGTTGCCCTCGGAGCGCTCCAGCTGTTGCTGCAGGTATTCGCGCTCGAACTGTTCGCGCGCCTCGCGCAGCGGCAGATCGGGGATGGCGACCGTCCCCTCGCCGCCCTCCTCGGCGCGCTGCGGCTGCCCGCTAAGGGTACGTTCCACCTCGTCGCGGGTGATCTCGTCGCCGGAGCCCAGGATCATCAGCCGCTGCACCAGGTTGCGCAGTTCGCGCACGTTGCCCGGCCAGTGGTACTGCTGCAGCCGTTCCAGGGCCGGACGCTGGAAGGCGCGCGGCGGCAGCCCCTCCTGCTGGTGCAGGTGGCGCATATGACACTCCAGCAGTTCCGGGATGTCTTCGGGGTGCTCGCGCAGGGGCGGGATGGTCAGTGGCAGGACATTCAACCGGTAGTACAGGTCCTCGCGGAAGTGGCCCTGCTTAACCGCCTCGGCCAGGTCGTACTGGCTCCCTGCGATCACGCGCACGTTCACGCTGATGGGCTGGTTGCCGCCGATGCGGGTGATGCGCTGGGTATCCAGCGCATGCAGCAACCGCCCCTGGGTCTGCAGATCCATCTCCGCGACCTCGTCCAGGAACAGCACGCCACCTGCCGCCTGCTCCAGCAGGCCATAGCGCACATGTTCTCCCTGCTCGCTGCCGAACAGCTCGGCGATCGCCTCCTCGCCCGAGAGCGACCCCACCGAGACCACGATGAACGGGCTCTCGCGGCGCGCGCTGCGCGCATGCAGCAGTCGCGCGAAGGTCTGCTTGCCCACGCCTGGCTCGCCGGTGATCAGCACCCAGGTATCGTGCTGCGCCATGCGCTGCACCTGGTCGCGCAGGTTCACCATGGTGGCGCTGTCGCCCACCGGGTCGGCCACCGTACCGGCGTGGCGCTTCAGGCCCACGTTCTCGCGCTGCAGGCGTGCGGCCTCCAGGGCATTGTTCAGGGTGATCAGCAGCTTGTCGATGGACAACGGCTTCTCGATGAAGTCGTAGGCACCCAGGCGCGTGGCATCCACAGCGGTCTCGACGTTGCCGTGACCGGAGATCATCACCACCGGGCAGGGCAGCCCCTCGTCATCGCCCCACTCCTTGAGCAGGGAGATCCCGTCACCGTCCGGCATCCAGACATCCAGCAGGATCAGGTCCGGGCGGCGACTGCGACGCTGTGCCTTGGCCTCGGCCACGGAGCCGGCGAGTGCTACCTGATAGCCCTCGTCCTCCAGCACATCCTGCAGCAGCATGCGGATGTCCGGCTCGTCGTCGACCACGAGTATGTAGGCTTCGCTCATTCGGGCTCCTCGTGAACCACCGGACCATGCTCCACCGGGATGCGGATGCGGAAGACCGCCCCGCCCGGCCCGGACTCTGCATTATGGCACTCAATCATGCCGCCATGCTCCTCCACGATCTTCTGCGCGACGGCCAGACCGAGACCGGTTCCACGCGGCTTGTCGGTGGTGTAGGGCTCGAAGATGCGCTCGAGGAACTCCGGCTTGATGCCCGGACCGGTGTCGATCACGCGCAATTCGATATGCGGCCCGGCCGAGTCGTCGAGATACGCCGTGGCGACATGCACCTCCATGTCCTCGTGGCCCTCGCCCGCCTCCAGGGCGTTCTTGATCAGGTTGTGCAGCAACTGGCGCAGACGCCCGGCGTCGCCATGGATTCGCGGCAGGGACGCATCCAGCGTGACATCGACGCGCGAGCGCCCGTCCTGGTCCAGGTACAACTCGCAGACGTCCCGGATCAGCTGGTTCAGATCCACCGACGCGCGCTCCAGCTGCGGGGCCTGGGCATAGTCGCGGAAGGCGTTGACCAGGGTCTTCATCGCCTCCACCTGCTGCACGATGGTACCGGTGGCGCGATCCAGCACCTCGCGATCCGCCCCCTCCAGCACCTTGCCCAGACGCCGCGACAGGCGCTCGGCGGACAGCTGGATCGGGGTCAGCGGGTTCTTGATCTCGTGCGCCAGGCGGCGCGCCACCTCACCCCAGGCGGCGTCACGCTGGGCCTTCAGGAACTCGGTCATATCGTCGAACACGATCGCGTGCAGACCGCGGCTGGACCCCGAGGTCGGCAGCCACACGGCACGGGTCATCAGCACCTTGCGCCCGCTACGGGTGAACACCACCACCTGGCGCGACCATTCTTCTTCCTGGCGCACCAGGGCATCGCTGATCGCCTCGAAAAACTGCGCCACCAGCGGGCACTCGGCGCCCACCTCCGACATCACCCGGGTGCGCGCCCGCTGCAGGTCGCACTCCAGGATCTCGCTGGCCGCGGCGTTCGCGGTACGCAGGCGCAGGCTGCCATCCAGCGCCAGCACGCCGGAGCGCAAATGTTGCAGCACGCTCTCCAGATAGGCGCGCTCGGCGTCCAGCAGGCGGCGGTTGCGTTCCGCCTCGTCGCGCGCCTCGTTCAGGGTGCGCGTCATGGTATTGAACGACTGCACCAGGAAACCCAGCTCGTCGGCGCGCTGCACCGCCAGGCGGGTGCTGTAGTCGCCCTGGGCGACCATGCGTGTGCCCTGCACCAGGTCGGAGATCGGGCGCACCATGCGCCGCGCCACCAGCAGCCCAGCCCAGAGTGCCGCCATCAGCGAGATCGCCAGCGCCAGTGACAGGGTGAACACAAAGCCCTGGATCATCGGCCCGCGCAGGTAGGCGAATTCGCGATAGTCGGCGAAGGCGTCCTGCACCCGTAGCGACAACGCGCTCATGCGCGGGTCCACGGGGTAAATGCCCTGCAGGATACGGTTCTCCGAGCCCGGGCGGCGGCTGCTGGTGGTGGCCACCACGCGGATGATCAGCGAGCCGTCGGGCTGCGGCTCCAGCCGCGAATACGGCTGTTCCGGGCGCACCCGCATCAGAATGTCGGACCCGGGCGGGGTCGGCAGACGACGAATTGGGCTGTCGGTGCTGGAGGCGATAATGCGGTTGTTGGAGCCGACCAGGGTCAGCTCCTGCGCCCCGACCTGGCGGCGATAGTCGTTCAGGGCCAGCGGCACCAGCCCCTCCGAGACCCCCTCGAGATCGCTCATCAGTTCCTGGGTCTCGTTCGCCAGCTGGCGCACCCGCAGATCCAGCGACGAGCGCGACAGCTCCAGCGCATCCTCCAGCGCCGACTCCACGCGCACGTCGAACCAGGAATCCACGCCCTCGTTCAGGAACTTGAAGGAGAAGTAATAGACAACGGACACCGGTAGCACCGCCACCAGCATGAACACCGCAACCAGGCGCAGGGTCAGCCGGCTGCCGGGGACCCCGCGGCGATACTGGATCGCCATGCGCGCGACCTGATAGATGATCAGCCCGCCCAGCGCCACCAGCACGGCGACGTGGAACACCAGCAGCCACAGGAACAGCTGCTCGAAGCGCGCCTGGTTCTGCGCGGCATCGCCCATCACCACCAGCGAGGTCAGCAGCAGCACGAACAGGAGCCCGATGCCGAACAGCCCCCACGGGAAGCCCCTCAGTCCAGCGACCATCGCCGCCACTCCTGTCGTGTCGTCAGATCACCGCGCAACCCGGCATCCAGCTGCAGGGGCAGAGGCAGCGCCGAGTACACCAGCATCAGGCGTGCCGCCAGGTCGAACTCCCCGGGATTCGGGCGCGCCGAAGCGGGAATGCCGTCCAGGCGCAGCCGGCCCAGCCGCCGGGCGACCTGGTCCAGGGCATCCCCCAGGGTCGGTTTCAGATCCATGCGCTCGTCGGTCACCGCGGTTACCAGGTAGTGCCGGTTCAGCGCAAAGTATTGCAGCTGGACCCGGCGGGTCTCGCTCGCCAGGGTGTCGCGCCCCACCCGGCGACCGCGCTCCAGACGGGTCTCCGCCTCGAACTCCAGGGTCACGCCGTTGGCCAGGGCAGCTTCCAGCACGGCGGGCAGACGCATGTCGATATCGAGACGCACCAGCACGGTGGTGTCGTCCAGCCACAGGTGATTGGCGCCGCGGATCTCCACCGCCGCGGCCGGCACAGGCAGCGCCAGCAGAGCAAACAGGCAGCACAGCGCCACGAAGGGCCCGCGCCACGGGGAGGCGCCGCTCGGCATCAGGGGGCCTGCTTCTCCAGGAGCGCATAGTAGAAGCCATCACCGCCCTCGAGACCCAGCGGCAGCGACACGCCGACCTCGCGCGGCCGGCCTCCGGGGATCCCCGCATCGCCGTTCACGGGAAGCACCCGCGCATCCGCGGTCGCGGCCACGAACGGGGCCACAACGGCCTCGTTTTCCGGCGACAGCAACGAGCAGGTGGCATACAGCAGCCGCCCGCCCGGGCGCAGCAGCTGCCAGGCGCCGGCCAGCAGGCGGGCCTGCTCCGCCGCCAGGCGCGGGATGTCCTCGGCTCGACGCAGGGTCTTGATATCCGGATGACGCCGGATCACGCCGGTGGCAGAACAAGGCACGTCCAGCAGGATCGCGTCGAAGGCCTGGCCGTCCCACCAGTCGTCGGCGGCCTCCAGGTCGGCGGCGACCAGCCGGGCGTCGAAGCCCAGCCGGTCGAGATTCTCGCGCACCTGCTCCAGGCGTTCCGGGTCGTTGTCCAGCGCGGTGAGGTCCAGTTGGCCACCGGCGCGCTCCAGAAGGTGCCCGGTCTTGCCGCCCGGGGCCGCACAGGCATCCAGCACCCGCTCGCCCGGCTGCGGATCCAGCAGGTGCCCGGCCCATTGCGCCGAGGCGTCCTGGACCGACAGCGCCCCGTCGGCAAACCCCGGCAGCGCCCCGACGTCGACCGGATTCTCCAGGGTCAGCGCGCTGGCGAGCACCGGGTGCGGCCGCGCCGGCGTCCCCGCAGCGGCCAGCGCCTCCAGCGCCGCCTCGCGGCTGTCACGGTGCAGGTTCACCCGCAGGGTCATCGGCGCCGGCAGCGTCGAGGCCTCCAGCAACGCCTCCCAGTCCTCAGGCCAGGCGTCGCGAATCGCCTCCAGCAGCCAGTCCGGGACCGCATAGCGCAGGCCCGGCTCCGCCTCGATCCGGGCGGCCAGCGCATCCTGCTCGCGCAGGGCACGGCGCAGAACCGCGTTGATCAGCCCCACCGCGCCGGGTCGATGGATCTCGCGCGCCAGCTCGGCGGTCTCGCGCACCGCCGCATGATCCCGCGTACCGAAATGCAGCACCTCGGCCAGGCCCTGCGCCAGCAGCACGCCGATCACGGCATCCTTCTTGCGCAGCGGCCGCTCGAGAAACCCGCCGACCAGCCCCTCCAGCTGCGGATACCAGCGCAGGGTGGTGTAGGCCAGGGCCTGCACCCAGGCGGCATCGCGCGGCGCGAGCCCCTCGGTCACCAGCTCCACCGCCCGGGTCAGCGACTGCCCCTGCAGCACCACGCGCTCGACCGCCTCCAGCGCACGCTGACGCGGCGAACGCGAATCCACCCGCGAGGGCACCACACGCTTTTGCTTGCCTGCCATCAGACCGCCCCCGTCAGGGTCTGGCCAACCAGATCGGCATTACGAGCCCAGTCGGCCGCCGCGACCGGGCGACGTCCCGGCAGCTGCACCGTTTGCAGCCGCAGGATGCCGTCGCCCGTGGCCACGTCGACGCCGTCCACTCCAGTATTTCGAATCGTCCCCGGCGCCGCATCGGCCGGTTCGGCAAAAGGGGTCGCGTTAAACACCCGCACCACCTGCCCCTGCCAGCCGGTCTGGGCCACCGGCCAGGGGTTGAAGGCACGTACCTGGCGATCCAGGGCGACGGCCGGTTGCGACCAGTCCATCCAGGCCTCCTGTTTCTCCAGCTTGCGGGCATAGGTGGCCTGCGCATCATCCTGCGGCAAGGGGGCGGACTCGCCAGCGGCGATCGCCGGGAGCTGCTCGACCAGCAGTTCGGCGCCTTCACGGGCGAGGATGTCGTGCAGGCTTCCAGTCGTGGTCTCCGGCGTGATCGGGACACGGCGGCAGGCATGCACCGGGCCGGTATCCAGCCCCGGGGCCATCTGCATCAGGCAGACCCCGGTCTCGGAGTCCCCTGCGAGGATGGCACGATGAATCGGCGCCGCGCCGCGCCAGCGCGGCAGCAACGAGGCATGGATATTGAGACCGCCCAACGGCGGGATCGCGAGCACCGCGCGCGGCAGGATCAGCCCGTAGGCCGCCACGATCAGGATATCTGGGCGCCAGGCCGCGAGCGCCGCCTGGGCCTCAGGGGATTTGAGGCTCTCCGGCTGCACCACCGGCAGCCCCGCGGCCTCGGCGACCTGCTTGACCGGGCCGGGGCGCAACTTGCGTCCGCGCCCCGCCGGGCGGTCCGGCTGGGTGTAGACCGCGACCGGCGCATGCCCGCTCTCGATCAGGGCCTGCAGCGCCGGGACTGCAAAATCGGGCGTCCCGGCATAGACGATGCGCAGGGAGTCGACGTCCGTGTCCGCCACCCCCATCAGACCGCGGGGACCGCGGCCTTGTCACCCGCCCCGGTGCGGACGCCCTGCTTCTCCAGCTTCTTGCGAATGCGGCTGCGCTTCAGGCTGGACAGGTAATCGACGAACAGCTTGCCGTCGAGGTGGTCGATCTCGTGCTGGATGCACACCGCGAGCAGCCCGTCGATGTCCAGCTCGAAGGGCTGGCCATCGCGCCCCAGGGCGCGCACGCGGATGCGGTCGGCACGCTGCACCTTTTCGTAGAAACCGGGCACGGACAGGCAACCCTCGTCCATCTCCTCCTCGCCGGAGGTTTCCAGGATCTCGGGGTTGATCAAGGCATGCGGCGCGCTCTGATCATCGGAGACATCCGCCACCAGCACACGCTTTTGCACGTTGATCTGGGTGGCCGCCAGGCCAATGCCCGGGGCCTCGTACATGGTCTCGAACATGTCGTCCACCAGGGTACGGATCTCGTCATCCACCTCGGCGACCGGCTCGGCCTTCAGGCGCAGCCGGGGATCGGGGAAGTGCAGGATTTCACGCTTGGCCATGAAAAAACCTCAAACTTTGTACTGTACAGACGTCGCAATTCTGCTAACGTTGGACCGCAATATCCGCGGAGTTGCGTCATCCGAATGGGGCCGGGCCACAGGAAGGCTCGGGGAGCGCGCGGACCTGACAGGGGACACCAAAATGTACAAGACCAGGGCCACCACGACCTTCGTTCTGCCGGGCATTCTCTTCAGTGTAACGCTGTTGCTGAGCGCCTGCGCGGCCACGCCAGAGAATGGCAGCGCCGAAACGGCCGCATCCGGCACCAGCGAAACGCAAGCTGCCGCCCGCGAGTCGCGCAACGCACTGGAACAACGCAGCTCCGCCGAGGCCGAGCCGGAGATCCGCGAATCCGCGCCGGAACGCTACGTCGTCAAGAAGGGCGACACGCTCTGGGATATCTCCGCGATGTTCCTGCAGGACCCCTGGTACTGGCCGGAGATCTGGCTGGTCAACCCCGAGATCGAGAACCCCCACCTGATCTATCCGGGTGACGTGCTGAGCATTCATTACGTGGATGGCCAGCCGCGCATCATGGTCGACGGCGGCCCGCGCGTGCGCCCGACCCATCGCCTGTCACCCGAGGCCCGGGTGGTGGAGCGCGACGAGGACATCTCCCCCATCTCCACCCTGCAGTCGTTCATGTTCCGGCCGCAGGTGCTGGACGAAGAGACCCTGGAGAACGCGCCCTATGTCCTCGCCTCGCAGGACGAGCGCGTGATCTTCGGCCCCGGTGACCGCGTCTACGTGCGCAACGCCGAAGACACCGAACAGTACGAGCTCTACCACATCGTGCGCCACGACGGCATGCTGATCGACCCGGATACCGGCGAGGAGCTGGGCGTCGCGACCCTGCCGGTGGGCGAGGCGGAGATCATCGAGCCGGGCAACGTCGCCCGCGCCGATATCCGCAAGGGCGAACGCGAGGCCATCCGTGGCGACCGTCTGGTGCCCTACGCCGAAGAGCAGGACCGGCTGTTCGACATTGGCCGCGCACCGGCCGGCGCCGAGGGCACGATCATCTCGCTGTTCGACGCCATCAGCCAGATCGGCCAGTTGCAGGCCGCGATCATCAACCGCGGCGAGCGCGACGGCATCGAGAACGGCCAGGTCTTTGCGGCCTTCACCGCCGGACGCGAGGTACGCGACCCGATCAGTGATCGCGCCAACGACGTCGTCACCCTGCCGGAAGAAGAAGTCGGCACCGTGATGGTCTTCCAGACCTTCGAGAAGGTCTCCTACGTGCTGGTAACCGAGGCGGAACGCACCCTGCGCGAGGGTGACAAGGTTCGCGCCCCCTGACCGGACTTGCGGCCCGGCTTCATGCGTGATGCCGGCACGGCAGCCGCTCCGCACCAGGACTGGCTACGCCTGATCAACACCCCTGGCCTCGGCCCGCGGCGCCTGCTGCAACTGGTCGAGGCCTTCGGCACTCCGGGCGGCGCCCTCGACGCCCCCGCCGCCGAATGGCAGCGTGCGGGCATCGACCTCAAACAGGACGATGCCGCGCGCCAGGCCCGCGACAAAGGGGCCGAAGCCGACCGGGCCTGGCTCGATGCCGATCCCCGGCATCACCTCCTGTGCCTCGACGACCCCGCCTATCCGCCCCTGCTGGCCGAGCTCCCCGACCCACCGCCGGTGCTGTACCTGAACGGCAACCCGGAACTGCTGCGCGCCCCGCAAGTGGGGATCGTCGGCAGCCGCGAGGCGACCCCGCAGGGCGAGCGCCTGGCCAGCGAATTCGCGCGCGAGCTGGCCACGGCCGGGCTCACGGTCACCAGCGGCCTCGCGCGCGGCATCGACGGCGCGGCCCACGAGGGCGCCCTGGCCGCACCCGGCGGGCGCACCATCGCGGTGGTCGCCACCGGGCCCGACCGCATCTACCCCGCCCAGCATCGCCGGCTCGCCCATCGCATCGCGGACCATGGCCTGGTCGTCTCGTTATGGCCCACCGGTACCCGGCCACTGGCGCGGAACTTCCCGCAGCGCAACCGGGTGATCAGCGGGCTTTCGCTGGCCACCCTGGTTGTCGAAGCGGCCCTGAAGAGCGGGTCGCTGATCACCGCGCGGCTGGCCGCCGAGCAGGGGCGCCAGGTCTATGCGGTCCCCGGCTCGGTGCTCAGCCCCGCCAGCCGCGGCTGCCACCAACTGATCCGCGACGGCGCCCAGCTAGTGGAGTCGGCCGACGAGATCCTCGACGACCTCGCGGACTGGCTGGGCGTGGCGCCCAACGCCCCAGTTGTTCCGGCGGAACCCACCAGCGAACCGCTGGACCCGGAGCAGGAACGCGTGCTGAACGCGATGGGTTTCGACCCGGTCCCGCTGGAAACCCTGCGCGAACGCACCAAATTGACCATCGAACAGCTTTCATCCATGCTGGTTTTGCTTGAACTTCATGGCCGCGTGGCCGCTCTCGACCACGGGCGTTACCAGCGCCTCGACGCAGGATCCCCCGAATCATGAACGAGAACGTGCTGGATGTGCTCATGTATCTCTTTGAGCACACCATCGACGAGGAATCCGACCAGGAGCCGGACCGCTCGGAACTGGAACGCCACCTGGTGGAGGCCGGTTTCGCCCGGCGCGAGATCGATCGCGCCCTCGGCTGGCTGGACCGCCTGATGAGCGAAGCCCCGTTGGCAGGCCGCGGCGGGGACGGTGCCGCCCAGCGGATCTACGCCCCCGAGGAGCGCAAGCGCCTGGACACCGAGTCTCACGGCTTCCTGCTGCACCTGGAGCAGAACGGCCTGCTGACGGCCGGCACCCGCGAGCTGGTGCTGGATCGCGTCATGGAGCTGGATGCCGAGGAGATCGACCTCGACCAGCTGCGCTGGGTGGTGTTGATGGTGCTGTTCAACCAGCCCGACGACGCGATCGCCTATTCCCGCCTGGAAGAGGTCATGCGCGACGACTCGGGCCCCAGTGCCGTGGATTATCTGCACTGACTTCGCCGTCTTTCGATGGTTACGCGGTAGCCACGGGCGTTTTCCTCATCTAGTCTTTAGCGCCCGTGAACCCGGTTGCATGCTTGCAACCGCCACCGCCCCGACACGGAACCCGCTGCCACGGAGACGGTCCCGAGCCACATGAGCAAGCACCTCGTCATTGTAGAGTCCCCCGCCAAGGGCAAGACCATCGAGAAGTATCTGGGTCCCGACTACCAGGTCCTCGCCTCGTATGGCCACGTACGCGATCTCGTACCCAAGGAGGGCGCGGTGGATCCGGAAGACGGCTTCCGGATGAAGTACGACATCATCGAGCGCAGCGAAAAACAGATCGAGGCGATCGCCAAGGCGCTGAAGAAGTCCGACGACCTGATCCTCGCGACTGACCCCGACCGTGAAGGCGAGGCGATCTCCTGGCACCTCCACGAGGTCCTGCGCGAACGCGGCCTGCTGGAAAACCGCGACGTGCACCGGGTGGTATTCCACGAGATCACCAAGAAGGCGATCCAGGAAGCCATCGAGCACCCGCGCGACCTGGCCCAGCCGCTGATCGACGCCCAGCAGGCGCGCCGCGCGCTGGACTACCTGGTCGGCTTCAACCTCTCGCCGCTGTTGTGGCGCAAGATCAAGCGCGGCCTGTCCGCCGGGCGCGTGCAGAGCCCGGCCCTGCGCATGATCGCCGAGCGCGAGAACGAGATCGAGGCCTTCGTCGCCCGCGAGTACTGGACGCTCGACGCCCTGACCGAACGCCAGGGCCAGTCGTTCACCGCGCGCCTGACCCACCTGGACGGCAACAAGCTGGACCAGTTCGACCTCAACAGCACCGAACTGGCGCACGACGCCCAGAAACGCCTGACCGACGCCGCCAGCGGCGAGCTCCGGGTCGCCAAGGTCGAGAAGAAGCAGCGCCGCCGCAACCCGGCCGCGCCGTTCACCACCTCGACCCTGCAGCAGGAGGCCTCGCGCAAGCTCGGCTTCACCGCCAGCCGCACCATGCGCACCGCCCAGCAGCTCTACGAGGGAATCGACCTCGGCTCCGGCGCGATCGGCCTGATCACCTACATGCGTACCGACTCGGTGGCCCTGGCCGGCGAGGCGATCGGCGAAATCCGCGGTCTGATCGAGGAGCGCTACGGGGCCAACAATGTCCCCGACAGCCCGCGCCAGTACAAGACCAAGTCCAAGAACGCGCAGGAAGCCCACGAGGCCATCCGCCCGACCTCCGTGCGCCACGTGCCGAACGAGATACGCGATCGCCTGAGCAGCGACCAGGCACGCCTGTACGACCTGATCTGGAAGCGCACCGTCGCCTGCCAGATGATCCACGCGACCTTCGACACCGTCGCTGCTGACCTGGTCCCGGGCGAGACCCAGCACCAGTTCCGCGCTACCGGCTCCACCCTGGTCGACCCCGGCTTCATCGCGGTCTACCAGGAGGGCCGCGACGACACGCAGGACGACGACGAGGACAAGCGCCTGCCGGAAATGGCCGAGGGCGACAGCGTCAAACTGAACGAGGTCACCGCCGACCAGCACTTCACCGAGCCGCCGCCGCGCTACACCGAGGCCAGCCTGGTGAAGACGCTGGAGGAATACGGGATCGGCCGCCCCTCCACCTACGCCAGCATCATCTCCACCCTGCAGTCGCGCGAGTACGTGGAGATGGATGGCAAGCGCTTCATCCCGACCGACACCGGCCGGATCGTGAACAGCTTCCTGACCCAGCACTTCGACCGCTACGTGGACTATGACTTCACCGCGAAGCTGGAAGACGAGCTGGATGCCATCTCGCGCGGCGAGAAGGACTGGGTCCCGGTGCTGGAAGCGTTCTGGGGCGACTTCCGCGACCGGGTGAAGGAAAAAGAAGAGAACGTGACCCGCGCCGAGGCCGTGCAATCGCGCGAGCTGGGCCCCGACCCGCAAAGCGGGCGCCCGGTCAGCGTACGCCTGGGCCGCTTTGGACCGATCGTGCAGATCGGCACCAAGGACGACGAGGAGAAGCCGCGCTTCGCCGGCCTGCTGCCCGGGCAGAAGATGGACAAGGTCACCCTCGAGGAGGCGCTGGAGCTGTTCAAGCTGCCGCGCGATCTCGGCGAGACCCCCGAGGGCGAACCGGTGATGGTCAACATCGGCCGCTTTGGCCCGTACGTGAAGTACGGCTCCAAGTACGCCTCGCTGGGCCCGGACGACGATGTCTGGACCATCGAGCTGCCACGCGCGCTGGAGGTCGTCGCCGAGAAGAAGAAAAAGGACGCCGAACGCTTCATCAAGAGCTTCGACGCGGAAGGCATCCAGGTCCTGAACGGGCGCTACGGCCCCTACGTGACCGACGGCAACAAGAACGCCAAGATCCCGAAAGAGACCGACCCCAAGTCCCTGACGCTGGAACAGTGCCAGGAACTGATCGCCGCCGCCCCGGAACGCAAGGGCCGCGGACGCAAGGGGGCGGCCAAGTCCACGGGCAAGACCGCTGCCAAGTCTTCTAGCAAGACCGAGGGCAAGACCGCCAGCAAGACGTCGGCCAAGTCGACCGCCAAGTCGACATCCGCGAAAAAACCGGCGACCAAGAAGAAGGCCACCGCCAGCAAGACGGGCGCGAAGAAGACCACCGCCAAGAAGACCCCGGCGAAGAAGTCGTCTACTGCGAAGTCCGCCGGCGCTGGCGACAACCGCCTGAGTGCCGAGCCCTCCGGCGATCGTGGATCGGAATAACGCCCCGCTGCTGACCGCCGAGATCGATCCCGTCGCGCACCACGTGCGCGACGGCGGGGTGATTGCCTACCCCACCGAGGCGGTCTTCGGCCTTGGCTGCCGCCCGGACGCGCCGGAGGCGATCCAACGGATCCTGACACTGAAGGGTCGACCGGCAGCCAAGGGGCTGATCGTGGTCAGCGACCGGCTCGACCGCCTTGCCCCCTGGCTGGCCCCGCTGCCCGCCGACCGCCAGGCCGAGATCGACGCCAGCTGGCCCGGCCCCACAACCTGGCTGCTACCCGTAACCCCTGACTGCCCCACCCTGCTGCGTGGCGAACACGACAGCCTGGCCGTGCGCGTAACCGCCCATCCAGCCACACGTGCGCTGTGCGCCGCCACCGACAGCGCGCTGGTCTCGACCAGCGCGAACCGCGCCGGCGCGGAGCCCTGCCGCACCTGGGATTGCGTTACCTCACAACTCGGGGCGGGCATCGATGCGATCCTGCAGGCAGAATGTGGCGGGCGCGACGCCCCCAGCGCGATCCGCGACGCCCGCACCGGGGCCTGGCTCCGGGGTGGACCGGACCCCGACGCGAACACCGACCACTGAACAACCGGGACGCAGCATGAGCCAGGACAACGTCTCCATCGAGCGCGTAATCGACTACCTGCAGGGCCTGCAGGACCGCATCTGCCAGGGCCTCGAGGGCCTGGACGGCCGGGCCCGCTTCGAGGAGGACGCCTGGGAGCGCCCCGCTGGCGGCGGCGGGCGTACCCGCGTGCTGCACGAGGGCGCGGTGTTCGAGCAGGCCGGGGTGAATTTCTCCCACGTGATGGGCGACAACCTCCCGGCCTCGGCCACCGCCCACCGACCGGAGATGGCCGGGCGCTCGTTCCAGGCCACCGGCGTCTCCCTGGTGATCCACCCGCACAACCCCTTTGTTCCGACCTCGCACGCCAACGTGCGCTTCTTCATCGCCGAGAAGCCCGGCGAGGACCCGATCTGGTGGTTCGGCGGCGGCTTCGACCTGACGCCCTACTACGGCTTCGACGAGGACTGCATCCACTGGCACCGTACCGCCGAGGCCGCCTGCCGCCCGTTCGGCGAGCACCTCTACCCGGCGCACAAGAAGTGGTGCGACGAGTACTTCCACCTCAAGCACCGCGACGAACCGCGCGGCGTGGGCGGGCTGTTCTTCGACGACTTCAGCGAGGGCGGCTTCGAGCATGCCTTCGGCTACATGCAGAGCGTGGGCAACGCCTACCTCGACGCCTACGCCCCGATCGTCGAGCGCCGCCGCGCCACCGACTTTGGCGAGCGCGAGCGCCAGTTCCAGCTCTACCGCCGCGGGCGCTATGTCGAGTTCAACCTGGTCTACGACCGCGGTACCCTGTTCGGCCTGCAGTCGGGCGGGCGCACCGAGTCGATCCTGATGTCGCTGCCGCCGCTGGTGCGCTGGGAGTACAACTACCAGCCGGCGCCCGGCACGCGCGAGGCCGAACTCTACGAACGCTACCTGAAGCCGCGCGACTGGCTCGCCGAGACTGCCGGCTGACTCCAAACACGCAAGGACCTGGCATGACCGCACCGATCGCCCCCTATCCCGCCGGCCGCCCGCGCCGAATGCGCCGCGACGGCTTCTCCCGCCGCCTGATGCGCGAACACCACCTGCGCGCGGACGACCTGATCCTGCCGGTGTTCGTCACCGAGGGCGAGGGCGTGCGCGAGGCGGTACCGTCGATGCCCGGCGTGGAACGCGTCTCCATCGATCAGCTGCTGGACGAGGCGGCCGCCGCCGTGCGCCTGGGCATCCCGGCACTGGCGCTGTTTCCGGTGGTGCCGGGCGAGAAGAAGAGCCTGGACGCACAGGAGGCCTGGAACCCTGAGGGCCTCGCCCAGCGCGCGGTGCGCGCACTGAAGGCGGCGCACCCGGAGCTTGGCGTGATCACCGACGTCGCCCTGGACCCGTTCACCACCCACGGTCAGGACGGCATCATCGACGACGACGGCTACGTGGTGAACGACATCACCACCAAGGCCCTGGTGAAGCAGGCGCTGTCGCACGCAGCGGCCGGTGCCGACGTGGTGGCCCCCTCCGACATGATGGACGGGCGCATCGGCGCGATCCGCGGCGCGCTGGAGGACGGCGGGCACGTGCACACGCGCATCCTCGCCTACTCCGCGAAATACGCCTCCGCCTTCTACGGCCCGTTCCGCGACGCGGTGGGCTCGGCCGGCAATCTCGGCAAGGGCGGCAAGGAGACCTACCAGATGGACCCGGCCAACGGCGACGAGGCCCTGCACGAGGTCGCGCTGGATCTCGCCGAGGGGGCCGACATGGTGATGGTCAAACCGGGCATGCCGTACCTCGACGTGGTGCGCCGCATCCGCGACGAATTCCGGCGCCCGACCTTCGTCTACCACGTCTCCGGCGAGTACGCGATGCTCAAGGCCGCCGCCGAACGCGGCTGGCTGGACGAGCGTGCCTGCGTGCTGGAGGCCCTGACCGGCATGAAGCGCGCCGGGGCCGACGGCATCCTCACCTACTATGCGCGCACCGTGGCCGAATGGCTGGCGGAGGACGCGGCGCGATGAGCGAGCCGCGTCCGGATCGCTACGCGGTGGTGGGCAACCCCATTCACCACTCGCTGTCCCCGCGCATCCACACCCTGTTCGCCGAACAGACCGGGCAACACCTCGTGTACGAAGCCCGCCAGGGCACCCCCGGGCAGTTCGCCGAGGAGGTCAACGCCTGGTTCGCCGAGGGGCTCAAGGGCCTCAACGTGACCGTTCCATTCAAGGAAGAGGCCTTCGCCCTGGCCCGGGTGCTGAGCGACCGGGCGCGCCATGCCGGGGCAGTCAACACCCTGTGGCGGGACGGCGACCACCGGATCCACGGCGACAACACCGACGGCGTCGGATTCTGTCGGGATCTCGACCGCCTCGACTTCGACGTGCGCAATCGCCAGGTCCTGATCCTGGGGGCCGGAGGCGCCACCCGCGGCCTGCTGCAGCCGCTGCTGGAAGGCGCACCGGAGGCGCTGATCATCGCCAACCGCACCGTGGCCCGCGCCGAGGGGCTGGTGGATGCCTTCCGGGATATCGCCCCGGCCACCCGGCTCTCCGCCTGCGGCCTGGACGCCCTGCCGCAGGGTCCGTTCGACCTGGTGGTCAACGCCACCGCCACCGGTCTCGGCGACGATGCACTGGCGCTCCCCGAGCACCTCGTCCACGCGGACAGCCTGGCCTATGACCTGGTCTACGGCGCCGGCGCCAAGCGCTTCCTGGACTGGGCCGCCGGCGCGGGCTGTGTACGCGGCAGCGACGGCCTCGGCATGCTGGTGGAACAGGCGGCCGAGGCCTTCTCCATCTGGCGCGGGGTGCACCCCGAGACGGATCCCATTCTGCGTCAACTGCGTCACGAAATCGCTCCCGAATAGCCCACCCACAACCCGGGTTCATGGACGGTTCACGCGCCACAGCGCAAGCTGAACCTATTGCCCCGTATCCGCACGGGGCCAACGAATACTGGGAGATTCATCATGCAACGCATTCTCGCCCTGGCCGTCACCAGCGCCCTGGTACTGGTGGTGGGCTGCACCACCACGGATCCGTACACCGGGGAAGAACGCGTCTCCCGAGCCACCATCGGGGCCGGCATCGGGGCCGCCACCGGTGCGGTGCTCGGCAGCGTCACCAGCAGTCGCAACCGCACCCAGCGCGCCATGATTGGCGCCGGCATCGGGGCCCTGGCCGGTGGCGCCATCGGCAACTACATGGACCGCCAGGAGGATGCCCTGCGCGAACAGCTGCGCGGCACCGGCGTGAGCGTGACCCGCGATGGCGACAACATCATCCTCAACATGCCGAGCAACATCACCTTCGATTTCGATCGCAGCGAGATCAAGCCGCAGTTCCATGACGTCCTCGACTCGGTCGCACTGGTGCTGGAGGAGTTCGACCAGACCGGGATCGAGATCGCCGGGCACACCGACAGCACCGGCCGGGTGGAATACAACATGGACCTCTCCGAGCGCCGTGCCGAGAGCGTGGGTCAGGCCCTGATCCGCCGTGGCGTACAGCCGGTGCGGGTGCACACCATCGGCCTCGGGCCGCACCAGCCGGTCGCTACCAACGACACCGATGCCGGCCGCGAACAGAACCGCCGCGTCGAACTCACCCTGTTCCCGCTCACCGCCGACTAACCTGCACGTTCCGGCCCGGCACCCCGACGCTCGCCGGGGCGCCGGGCCGACCCCATTCTGGCGACGTCTCCAGCGCCTCGCGCTGGACACTCCTACCCTTCCTGCGGCAGAATCCCGATCATTCGCTGCATCGTGATTTTTCGGTGCAATCGCGTCCATTCTCGACAGGATCGCTACCGATTCCCCCTGCCATGGCGTCCATACTGCTGCTCAACGGCCCCAACCTGAACCTGCTGGGACAGCGGGAGCCGGAGCGCTACGGCGTACAGACCCTGGCGGACATCGAGACCGACCTTAAAGCCCGGGCGGAACAGGCCGGCGCAACCCTCGACTGCTTCCAGAGCAATCACGAAGGCGACCTGATCGACCGCATCCACGCCGCCGCCGGCGAGGGCGTGGAGCACATCCTGATCAATCCGGGCGGCCTGACCCACACCAGTGTCAGCCTGCGCGATGCTCTCCTGGGCGTTGCCATCCCGTTCTACGAGATCCATATCAGCAACATCCACGCCCGCGAGCCCTTCCGCCAGACCTCGCGCCTGAGCGATGTCGCCGCCGGCCTGGTCAGTGGCTTCGGCGTCATTGGCTACCGGCTGGCGCTGGATGCGGCGCTTGCAGCTATCAAGGACTAAGAGGCTTCCATGGACATTCGCAAGGTCAAGAAACTGATCGACCTGCTCGACGAGAGCGGCATCCACGAGATCGAGATCCACGAAGGCGAGGAGTCGGTGCGCATCACCCGCTCCGCCATCGGGACGCCCATGGCCGCCGCCCCGGCCCCATTGCCCCCAGCGGCGCCCGCCGCCGCGGCGCCCCCGACCGCCGCCCCGGCGGGCGCGACGGAGGCCGCACCGGAAATGGACGGTCATCGGGTCACCGCACCCATGGTCGGCACCTTCTACCGGGCGCCGAGCCCGGGCTCCAAGCCATTCGTCGAGGTCGGCCAGACGGTGGAGGCCGGCGAGACCCTCTGCATCATCGAGGCCATGAAGATGCTCAATCCGATCGAGGCCGACCAGGGCGGCACCATCCGCGACATCCTGGTCGAGAACGGCAACCCGGTGGAATACGGGCAGCCGCTGTTCATCATCGGATGAACCCATCCGCCGGGCCTCACACCCCCGGCTTCGCTGGAAACAGGTTCGAGCATGTTTGAAAAAATTCTGATCGCCAACCGCGGCGAGATCGCCCTGCGGGTCCTGCGTGCCTGCCGCGAAATGGGCATTGCCACCGTCGCCGCCCACTCCAGCGCCGACCGCGACCTGAAGCACGTTCGCCTGGCGGACGAGTCGGTCTGCATCGGCCCTGCGGCCTCGGGCGAAAGCTACCTGAACATTCCCGCGCTGATCGCGGCCGCCGAGGTCACCGACGCCGGCGCGATCCACCCGGGCTACGGCTTCCTGTCGGAAAACGCGGACTTCGCCGAACGCGTGGAGTCTTCGGGCTTCGCCTTTATCGGTCCGCGCGCCGAGACCATCCGCCTGATGGGCGACAAGGTCTCCGCGAAGCAGTCGATGCTGGAGGCCAACGTGCCCTGCGTCCCCGGTTCCGGCGGCGCCCTGGGCGACGACGCGGACACCAACCTGGCGCTGGCGCGCGAGATCGGTTACCCGGTCATCATCAAGGCCGCCGCCGGCGGGGGCGGCCGCGGCATGCGTGTGGTGCACACCGAGGGCGCGCTGCTGAACGCCATATCGCTGACCCGCAACGAGGCGCAGCAGGGGTTCGGCAATGACACCCTGTACATGGAGAAGTACCTGGAACACCCGCGCCACGTGGAGTTCCAGATCCTCGCCGACAGCCACGGCAACGCCGTGTGCCTGGGCGAACGTGACTGCTCCATGCAGCGACGCCACCAGAAGGTCATCGAGGAGGCACCGGCCCCGGGTATTACCGATGACCAGCGCCAGGCCATGGCCGAACGGCTGATCCGTGCCTGTCAGGAGATCGGCTACCGCGGCGCCGGGACCTTCGAGTTCCTGTACGAGAACGGCGGGTTCTATTTCATCGAGATGAACACCCGGCTGCAGGTCGAGCACACCGTCACCGAGCAGGTCACCGGCATCGATCTGGTGCGCGAACAGATCCGCATCGCCGCCGGGGAACCCCTGGGCTACACGCAGGACGACGTGCGCATCACCGGTCACGCGATCGAGTGCCGCATCAATGCGGAAGACCCCCGTACCTTCATGCCCAGCCCCGGGACCATCCAGCAATACCACGCGCCGGGCGGACCGGGCATCCGCATGGATACCCACATCTACAACGGCTATATGGTGCCGCCGTACTACGACTCCATGATCGGCAAGCTGATCGCCCACGGCAACAGCCGCGAGATCGCGCTGGCGCGCATGCGCGGCGCCCTGGGCGAGATCGTGGTGGACGGCATCCAGACCAACGTCGCGCTGCACCACGACCTGATGATCGACGCGAACTTCCAGCGCGGCGAGACCGATATCCACTATCTCGAGAAGAAGCTCAAGGCACAGGCCTGACCCTTCCCCCTCGCGCCACGAGCCTGATGCCATGAGCCTTGCCGAACTTGAATGCCAGATCAGCCCGGAACAAGCCGAGCCGCTGGAGGACACCCTGTTCGAACTGGGTGCCGTCAGCGTCGAGCTGTTCGACGCCGCAGACGAACCCCTCTTCGAGCCGCCCCTGGGCACCCATCCGCTGTGGTCCACCGTGCGCCTGAAGGCGGTGTTCCCGGACACCACCCAGGCGGACCTCGCCGCCGCCGCGCTGGCGCGCCAGGCGCAGGCCCCGGAGGCGATCCAGGTCCAGGCGATCGAGGACCAGGACTGGGTCCGCGCCGGGCTGGACGGTCTTGGCGCCATCCATTGCGGCGGCGCACTCTGGATCGTGCCCTCCTGGGAGGATGAACCGGCGATCGAGGAAGGCACCTTCGTGCGCCTGGACCCCGGTCTTGCCTTCGGGACCGGCAATCACCCGACCACCGCGATGTGCCTGGCCGCCCTGGCCCAGCAGCCACCGCGCGATCAAGAGGTCCTCGACTACGGCTGCGGCTCTGGCATCCTCGCGATCGCCGCCCTGAAGCTGGGCGCGTGCCATGCACTGGGCATCGACATCGATGAACAGGCCGTGCAAGCCACCCGCAGCAATGCCGACTCCAACGCCATCCCACCCGCACAGCTGGAGACGGGGCTGACCGATCACCCTGTGCCCGACGCGGCCTATGACCTGGTGCTGGCCAACATCCTCGCCAAGCCGCTGATCGATCTGGCACCGGAGTTGGCTCGGGCGGCGAAACCGGGCGCACGCATCCTGCTCGCCGGGCTGCTCGAACGCCAGGCAGACGAGGTCATCGCGGCCTACTCTGACACCTTCGATATCGGCGTCGAGGACTGTCGCGAAGGCTGGGCCCTGCTCGGCGGCCGCCGGCGCTAGGGACACGCTGAGTCATGGACGCGCCCGGCCGAGTCGATCGCTCTCAACGGCAAGGCGCCGCAAGCACAGGATCGCCCGGCTGCAGCAACGCGCCGCAAGCCCATCAACAGGCCCCATCGGGCGAATCCTCGCGACACCTGACGCCCAGCCCGTAGGATGCTGGCCCGCTGCCCCCAATGCGGCGTCACCCACGCCCTCGCCCGCGGGGCCAAGCTCCGCCAGAGGCGAGTGCACTGCTCCAATTGCGATGCCGAGTTCGATCTGTTCCCGGCACTGGAGATCGGCGGCGCGGGCGAACGCGTGCTGGGCCAGGGGCTCCTCCCGGCACGCCAGGCGCCCCTCCACGCCATCGAGCGGGCCCCGGGCGCTGCAATACCCCTCAACATCGAACGCCACGCAAGCCCCCTGGGCTCGGCAAACACGATACGCCGGCGCTCCTGGCCGGGGGTCATGCTGGCCGCCGCCCTGATGCTGCTGCTGGGCGCGCAACTACTGGCAATCCCGCCCGTGGCACCGGACCGGAGCCCCCAGCTGGACCAGGCCCGGGCGCAAGTGTGCGCGGCCATCCCCTGCCCGACCTGGCACCCGCGGCGCGCCCCTGGCCAAGTCCGCACCTCGGCGCCCGATTTCTTCACCACCAGCGACGGCACTCTGCACCTGCAATTCGTGCTCGAGAGCCCGATCCGGCAGGCCTGGCCGATCGTCGATATTCGCCTGACCGACCAGCTTGGGACGCCCCATGGCACCCTCCGGCTAACCCCCGACGACTACACCGACACCCACGCACCGATGAATGCCCACTCCCCCCATTCCGTGCGTCTGGCCGTTGCCAGTCCTCATGGCCACATCACCGGCATCGAAATCCAGCCCCGGTAATTCCCGGGTCCAAGCTCGCGCGCATTCAAATGGTTTCGCGATCGACCGCACCGGAAACCGCGCAGGTTAGCTGCTAGACTGGCCCGCTTGCTCCCGACCCGATAGCCCCGATGCAGCTCGGAACTCACCACTTCCCCGACCCTGTCGTGTTTCTGGCGCCGATGGCCGGGGTCAGCGACCGTCCGTTTCGGTTACTGGCCCGCCGCCTGGGGGCCAGCGCGGCGGTATCCGAGATGGTGACCTCCGACACCCGACTATGGACCAGCGACAAGAGCCGCCACCGCCTGGATCATCGCCAGGAACCGCGCCCGCGCATCGTACAGTTGCTGGGTAACGAACCCGAGGCCCTGGCCGAGGCTGCGCGCGAGAACGTGCGCCGCGGTGCCGACGTGATTGATCTGAACCTCGGCTGTCCGGCCAAGAAGGTCTGCAGCAAGGCCGCCGGATCGGCGCTACTGGGCGAGCCGGAACGGGTGCGCGAACTGCTTCAGGCGCTCACCACCGCGGTCACGGTCCCGGTGACCCTGAAGATGCGCCTGGGCCTCGACCGCGAACGGATCAACGGCGAGACCATCGCGGCCATTGCCGAGGACTGCGGCATCGCCATGCTGACCGTGCATGGCCGCACGCGGGCCGATGCCTATCGCGGAGAGACGGACTACGCCGCCATCGCGCGCATCGTCCGGGCCGTTTCCATCCCCGTGCTCGCCAATGGCGACATCACCGGCCCCGAAAAGGCCCTGCAGGTACTGGATACGACCCGCGCGGCGGGCGTGATGATCGGGCGCGCCGCCCAGGGCCAGCCCTGGCTCCCGGGCCAGATCCGGGCCGCGCTGGCGGGCGAACCGATACCGCCGGCACCCGGGCGCGCCGCCCGCCTGGCCCTGATCGAGGAGCACATTGGCGAACTGCACGCCCAATACGGCGAACCGCAGGGCGTGCGCATCGCGCGCAAGCACCTGGGCTGGTATCTTCAGGGCCTGGGTCTCGACGAGGCCCGCACCCGGGCGGCCCGGGCTGACCTTCTCGCCGCCCCCACGGCCAGCGAACAACTGTGGCGCCTTCGGGCCCACCTGACGGGAATCGCAAGCGAGGCTGCATGAGCATGAACATGCCACTCGAACAGGACCCTGAGGTCCACGAGACGCCGGTTGCAGGCGTGCTCCCGTCCGACTGTGTGCTGGCCGAGTCCGTGCGCCATGCACTGGACCAGTACTTCGAGACCCTGGATGGGCAGAGCAGCCACGATCTCTACGCGCTGGTGATGAACGAGGTGGAGCGCCCCCTCCTGGCCAGCGTGCTGGAGCGCTGCGGGGGCAACCAGAGCCGCGCGGCGGCCCTGCTCGGGCTCAACCGCGCCACCCTGCGCAAGAAGCTGCGCACCCACGGACTGGTGGGAACCAACGGGAACGGCGCCGGAGAATAACCCCCGGCGCCGGCAACCCCATGCGCCCAAACCGAGCCGCCGGGAAGGCGCTTATCCATACGCGACCAGCAGTCGCTCGGATTTGGACGACTGCTAGCCCTTCCAGCCCAAGCGGGTCAGGGCCGTACGATGCAGTTCCGGGGTGGCCGCGGCCAGGACATTCGCGGTCTGCAGGTCCAGCTCGCCGCCAGAGAGGTTGGTGAACACGCCCCCCGCCTCGCGCACGATCACCGCCAGTGCGGCGATATCCAGGATATTCACGTCCGACTCGACGATCAGGTCGATGCTGCCGCGCGCCAGCAGGTGGTAGTGGTAGAAGTCGCCGTAGCCACGGGTGCGGTTCACCTCGGCCGTGATGCTGCCCAGTGCCTTCCAGCCTTCAGCATTCTGCGCCAGGGACTTGAGGTTACCGGTGGACAGGGAGGCCCGCCCCAGATCGGTGGTCTTCTCGACCGCGATCGGGTCGCCATTCAGGAACGCGCCCTGGCCCTTTTCCGCCCAGGCCCGCTCACCAAACTGGATGCCATTGGACAGCCCCAGGATCAGATCGCCCTTGTACATCAGCGCGATCTGGGTGGAGAAGAACGGGTAGCGACGCACGAAGCTCTTGGTGCCGTCGATCGGGTCAATCAGCCAGACATAGTCGGAATCCATGTCCGACTGCCCGGTCTCCTCGCCGTAGAAACCGTGCTCCGGGAAGTGCTCGCGGATCACCTGGCGGATCGCCTGTTCGCTCTCCACGTCGGCCCGGGTCACCGGGGTATCGTCGGGTTTGGTTTCAACGTCGACACCCGCCTCGTAATAGTGGCGGATTACCTTCTCGGCGGCATCGGCGGCGGCCTGGGCGGCCTCCATGAACGCGCTTCGCGACATGTTCGTGTCCCCTCGACAAAAGCCGCTATCTTAGCATGTGGCGCCTTCGTCGCTGACCCGGCGCGACCCTGCCGCCTTCGCGGGTTGGTTGTCGCCACCGGGTCATGCCCCGATAATGCCGCCATTATTTCGAGGAGCCCGACATGTCCAAGAAGCTGCCCGACGTCAGCAATATCGAACGCCTGGAATTGTTTGGCGAAGACTACAACCCCACCGCGACCATCGAAAACGTGGAAGGCCAGAGCCTGTCGCTGCAGATCTACTATCAGCTGGCGCTGGACTTCGGCGGCATCGGCCCCAAGGCGGCCAACTCGGGGCTGCTGATGTACGGCAGCCACGCCGATGACGCCCGCGCCAACCCCGGCAAGCACCCGAACATCGATCGTCTGATCGACGTGCTGAACAACGACTTCTACCTGTCGGTGAAGGCCGTCCCCAAACGCAGCAACCAGGCCGGGTAAACCGGAGCGGCGTCCGACTCAAACCCGGTTGGCGTGGATCAGGCGCCAGCCCCGGGTCGGGTGCCGGTGCAGGCGGGTGCGGCTGGCATAGTCGCATTCCAACTGGAACAGCCGCGCGTCCGGCACCCCCATCACCCAGCCCACCAGGGCGCGGATCACCCCGGCGTGTACGACCAGCAGCACGCGCTCGGCCTCCAGGGGCCGCAACGCCGCCTCGAAGCCGGTCTCCACCCGCCGCCGAAAATCCGCCAGCGGCTCGGCCCCTGCCGGCCGCGCGTGGACTGGGTCGGCGTAGAAGGCGCGGTACTCCTCCGGCCGGTCACGCTGAAGCTCAACCCGGGTCCGCCCCTCCCAGTCGCCGAAGCCCACCTCGCGCAGATCCGGCGCCAGGGACAGCGGTAAATCCTGTCCGGCAGCGAAGCGTTCAGCGAAGGCGCGGCAACGCTGCATCGGCGAACTGACCACGTACTGCCAGCCGGCCTCGCCTTTCACCGCCTGCTCCATCTGGGCCCACCCGCGCGGGCTCAACGGATCGTCGCAGCCATGACCGCGATAGCGCTGACCGCCCTCCGGCTCCCCGTGGCGCAACAAATCCACGATCATGCCGTAACCGCCTGCAATTCCCGCCGCAGGCGCGTCCAGTCGAAGCAGGGCCCGGGGTCCGTCTTGCGCCCCGGCGCGATGTCGCTGTGCCCCACCAGCCCATCCGCGCCAATACCGGGGTAGCGTGCCCGGAGCCAGCCCACCAACCGCGCCAGTTCGGCGTACTGCGCCGGGGTGAACGGATCCTCGTCGGTCCCCTCGAGTTCGATCCCGATGGAGAAATCGTTGCAGCGCTCGCGTCCGCACCACTGCGAGGCCCCTGCATGCCAGGCACGGCGGGAGAACGGCACGAACTGGGTGGCCCACCCGTCGCGGTTAATCAGCACATGGGCGGAGACATGCAACGTCGCGATCTCGGCAAAGTAAGGATGGGCCTGCGGATCCAGCCGGTTCTGGAAGAGCTCGGCGATATGCGGTCCGCCGAACTCGCCGGGCGGAAGACTGATCGCATGCACCACAATCAACTCCGGGTCCTGTCCCGGCGGGCGGGCATCCTGGTTCGGGCTTTCCACCACGCGCGCGGGCGGCCACCAGTCGATGTCGTTCGAGGTCATGGCGCCTCCTCGGGTGGGCGCGCGAGGCAGGCGGTCAGTGCCTCGCGCAGCAGGGGCAACCGGGGCGGGGCCTCCAGGCGACCGTGGTAGGCGCCCGCCTGGAACACGAACAGCGCCGGCAGATGGAAGACCTCGAATTCGCGCACCAGGGCGGTATCCGTCTCGGCGTCCACCACGAACAAGGCAGGCGCATCCGCGGCCGCCTGCCACTCCGCCAGGACCCGCCCCATCACCTTGCAGGCGCCACAGCCCTGGCGCGTGAACAGAATCACCGCCGAGCCCGGCACATCCATCAGGCGCTGATGAAAATCAAACTGGGTCAGACGCGGGAGCGACCCGTCCGTCCCGGTCGCGGCTGCAGTGCCCGACACATCGGTCAATGGCTTACCCTCACCGTTACTGTCTTTATGAATGCTGGATCGTGGGTTAGTTTACGCGCCCCGCTGAGAAGGAATCGATCACCCCGGTGTCTGAACTGAATCCTCAACAACAGGCCGCCGTGACCACCACGGACCACCCACTGCTGGTGCTGGCCGGAGCGGGGTCGGGCAAGACGCGCGTGATCACCGAGAAGATCGCGCACTTGATCGAGCAGCGTGGGCTCGAGGCGCGCCGCATTGTTGCCATCACCTTCACCAACAAGGCGGCGCGCGAGATGCGCGAGCGCGTGCAGGGCCGCCTGGCGCGCGAGCAGGCACGCGGGCTTAGCGTTTCCACCTTTCATACCTTCGGGCTCAATTTCCTGCGCCGTGAACTGCAGGCGGCCGGGCTGCGTGCCGGCTTCTCGATCCTCGATCCGGGCGACTGCCGGCAATTGCTGCGCGAAATCACCTACCGCGACGACACCGGCTCCGAGGTGGACGCACTGGTCGGCCACATCAGCCGCTGGAAGAACGACCTGATGACGCCGGCGGAGGCGCTGCACGAGGCGAGTCAGATGACCGATGCCCCGGAGGCCATCGCCGCCGCCAACCTCTACCCACGCTACGAGGACGCCCTGCGCGCCTACAACGCGGTGGACTTCGACGACCTCATCAAGCGCCCGGTGGACTGCCTGCGCGATGATCCGGAGCTGCGTAACCGCTGGCAGGACCGCATCCGCCACCTGCTGGTCGACGAGTACCAGGACACCAACTCCGCGCAGTACCAACTGGTGCGCCTGCTGGTTGGCGTCAGTGATGGACTGACGGTGGTGGGTGACGACGACCAGTCGATCTACGCCTGGCGCGGCGCGCGCCCGGAAAACCTCGTGCGCCTGCAGGACGATTTCCCGCGCCTGGAGGTAATCAAACTGGAGCAGAACTACCGCTCCACCAACCGCATCCTGCACACCGCGAACGCGCTGATCGCGAACAACCCGCACGTGTTCGAGAAGCGCTTGTGGAGCGCGCTGGGCGAGGGCGAAAAGATCGAGGTCATCGGCTGCTCCGACGCCGACACCGAGGCGGCGCGCGTGGTCTCCGAGCTGATGCGCCGGCGTTTCCGTCTCAACGCGGGCTGGGGGGATTTCGCGATCCTCTACCGCAGCAACCACCAGTCCAGGCTGTTCGAGAAGCTCCTGCGCGAGCAGGGTATCCCCTACCGCCTGAGCGGCGGCCAGTCGTTCTTCGAGAAGGCCGAGATCAAGGACCTGGTTGCCTACCTGCGCCTGCTCGCCAACCCGGACGACAACACCGCGTTCCTGCGCGTGGTCAACGTCCCGCGCCGCGAGATCGGGCCAGCCACCCTGGAAAAGCTCGGCCACTACGCCAACCAGCGCGGCACCTCCCTGCTGCAGGCCGCGCGCGGCGCCGGTCTTTCCGAATACATGGATGCCCGCGCCCAGGCCCGTCTGGAGCGCTTTACTGACTGGATTGACGGCTTTCAGCGCCGTGGCGCGGAAGAGTCCCCGGACGTCCTGCTACGCGCCCTGGTCGAAGACATCGACTACGAATCCTGGCTGTTGGAGAACAGCCCCAACCCGCGCGCAGCAACCCGGCGCATGGACAACGTGCGCGAATTCATCGACTGGGTCGGGCGCATGGGCGGAGCGAACACCACGGCCGAATACGGTGATGACGAGGCCGAGGACACCCGCAGCATGGGTCTTGCCGACATCGTCAATCGCATCAGCCTGATGGACATCCTCGACCGCAACCGGGATTCCCAGGACGGCAACGAGTCGGTACAGCTGCTGACCCTGCACACCTCCAAGGGCCTGGAGTTTCCGCATGTCTGCCTGGTCGGCTTCGAGGAGGAATTGCTGCCACACCGCGTCAGCGTCGAAGACGACTCCATCGAGGAGGAGCGCCGCCTGGCCTATGTCGGCCTGACCCGCGCCCAGCAAACCCTGCTGATCACCTACGCCCAAAGCCGAAGCCGCTACGGCGAAAGCATCGATTGCGAGCCCTCGCGCTTTCTCGACGAACTCCCCGGGGAGCATCTCGACTGGCCCGACGCCAAGCCGCCGGACCCCGAGACCCAGCAGCTCACCGCCCGCGCCCACCTCGCCGGCCTGAAGGCCATGCTCGAAAAATAGGGATGAGGCTCGTCAGCTGGAACTGCAACGGGGCGTTGCGCAACAAGCTCGATGCAATCAGCAGACTGGATGCCGATGTACTCGTCGTTCAGGAATGCGAGGATCCCGCTCACTCGACTCCGGCCTTCCACCAGTGGGCCGGCAATTACCTCTGGGCCGGCGAATCACGGCACAAAGGCATCGGAATATTTCCGCGAAATGGCCATTCGGTTCGTGCCCTGCACTGGTCCGGAAACTTTCAGCTGCCCGGGCTTTCCGGGACCAGCCCGGCCCTCGAATGGGCCACGAACGATCTGAAACTATTTCTGCCGTTCGTGCTGGACGAGAATCAGGTCTTCATCGCCGTCTGGACCAAGGGCAGCAACCAGCAGGCCTTTCGGTACATCGGACAATTCTGGAAATATCTCCAGATCCACCGCGAACAAATCCGTCAGCATCAGGCGGTCATCGTTGGCGACTTCAACAGCAACACGGTCTGGGATCGCCCCGACCAATGGTGGAATCACACCGACGTCGTGTCCGAACTCGAGGCAATCGGGCTGCGAAGCCTTTACCACCACCAGTTCGACGAATCACAGGGCGGCGAGTCCCAGGCCACGTTCTATCTTCAGCGAAACGCGAACAAGCCTTATCACATTGACTACGCCTTCGTACCCCACGACCAGCTGGCACAGTGCGCGATCGAAATTGGCTACCCGACCGATTACTGGCTGAAAGTCAGCGACCACATGCCCCTGCTTTTAACCTGGCAGGACATGATCACGAAGGCTTCAGCAGCTTCAGGCCGACGCGGGTGATACGGGCGCCGTCCATCTCGCGGATGACCAGGCGCATCGGTCCGAGATCGACGGCATCGCCGACGACCGGTTCGGCCTGGAGCTCGCGACGCAGATAGACCTCCAGGGTTTCACCCTGGCGTTCGGGCGGGACCGGGGCGCCATAGGCCATGCCGACTGCGCCGAGCTGGGCGTCGCCGTTGAGCGCGAATTCGCCGAACACGCTGCGCTCGGTGAGGCGTTCCGGCACCTCGTCCTTGGGCACGAACAGGCGGTCGAGGTCATGCAGATCCGCGGGCGTGACCATGATGTAGAGATGGTCGCCGGCGTGCAGATCCAGCAGCTCCAGGGTCTCGAGCAATTTGCCCTTGCGCAGATGCGCCACCACCCGTGCGCTGCCCGGCAAGCGGAAGTTCGACCAGGCCTCGCGCACCACCGGGGTGGTCTCCGCCAGACGGTAGCCGACCAGCTCCATCTCCTGCTGCCCCGGGATGTCGAGCTCGGTGCGCTGCACCCGCGCGGTGGTGGGGGGCAACTCCAGCCCCAGCCAGCGCGCCGAGGTCGCGACGGTCCAGCCCTGCACGAGCAGCGAGATCAGCACGACGAAGAACACCACGTGGAAGAAGTAGCCAGCCAGTTCCAGCCCGGCCAGCAAGGGGAACAGCGCGAGGATAATCGGCACCGCCCCGCGCAGACCAACCCAGGAGATGAACACCTGCTCGCGCCAGGGAAAACGGAATGGGTAGAGGCAAATCCACACCGCCAGCGGCCGCGCGATCAGGATCAGCACGGCGGCGACCAGGCCGGCGTCCAGCGCCACCGGCGGGAGCTCGGACGGGGCGACGATCATGCCCAGCATCAAGAACATGCCGATCTGCGCCAGCGAGGCGATGCCGTCATGGAAACGCTTGATGTTCTGCGAGGCCTCCAGCGGTCGGTTGCCGAGCAGCAGCCCCGCCAGGTACACGGCGAGGAACCCGGAACCGCCGACCAGCCCGGTGAGCCCGAAGATAGCCAGTGCCCCGGCCATGGCAAACAGCGGATAAAGCCCGGCCGCCATCGGCACCCGGTTGATCAGCGCGAGCAGGGCAAAGCCACCACCCACCCCGAGCAACGCGCCCAGGCCCATCTGCTGGACGAACTCGACCAGCACCACCAGGCCGAACTGCTGTTCCGGCAGCAGCAGCAGTTCGATCAGCACAATGGTCAGGAAGATCGCCATCGGGTCGTTGGAGCCGGACTCGATCTCGAGCGTGGCGCCGACACGGCTCTTCAGCTCCAGCCCGCGCGAGCGCAGCAGGGAGAACACCGCCGCAGCATCAGTGGACCCGACAATCGCCCCGAGCAGCAGCCCCTCCAGCCAGGACAGTCCCAGCCACCACACGGCAAACGCCCCGGTCAGCCCCGACGTGACGATGACCCCGAGTGTGGCCAGCCCCAGCGCCGGCTTCAGCCCGATGCGGAAATTGCGCGCCGGTGTGCGCATCCCGCCGTCGAACAGGATGATCGCCAGCGCCGCCGAGCCGATCAGATAGGCAACGGTGATATTCTCGAACACCAGACCGCCCGGGCCTTCCGGGCCCAGCAGCATCCCGATGACCAGGAACACCAGCAACAGGGGCACACCCAGCCGCGAGGTGATCACGCTCGAAAGGATGCTCCCCAGCAGCACGATCGCGGCCAGGAAGATGATCTGGTTGGAGAGGTCCATGCGCCAATCATACCGGAACACCCCCGCATCCCGACGGCGCTCCACCCGCTGGAGAGAGGCTGGCCTGCTGGCCACGGCACTCCTGTGCGTGGCGGTCGCCAGCCCAACCAGCCTGGCCGGTAGCGGCGTCGATGCACTGCACTTCGAATTCGAGAACGACCTGTTCGGGGGCGAGGATCGCTACTACACCAACGGGGTTCGCATCGGCTGGACCCGCAGCGAGGGCCGCGTGCCACCGTGGCTGCGGACTGTGGCGGACAGCCTGCCGTTCTTCATCCGTCGCGAGGAGCCCGAACGCCTGAAGGCGGCGATCCACCTGGGTCAGAACATGTACACCCCGGAGGATATCGAGCGCACGACGCCGGACCCGGATGATCGCCCCTACGCCGGCTGGCTGTACCTGAATTTCAGCATGGCCGCGGAACACGACAACCGCCTGGACCGCCTGCAGGTCACGCTGGGTACGGTCGGCCCGGCCTCCCTGGCCGAACGCACCCAGAGGGAGGTCCACAGCTGGTCCAGCGCACCGGAGCCAAAAGGATGGGATCACCAGATCGGCAATGAACCGACGCTGATGCTGGCCTACGAACGCCAGCTGCGCGGCCGGTCACACCGCACGCCAAACGGCTGGGGCGCCGACCTGACCCCGCACTGGGGCGCGGCCGCCGGAACCCCCTTCACCTTCGCGAATGCCGGCGCCATCGTGCGCGCGGGGCGCAACCTGCCGGGCGATTACGGCCCGCCCCGGATCCGCCCGGCCCTGTCCGGCACCCACACCTTCGAGACCACCGCGCGCGTCGGCGGCTATGCGTTTGCCGGTATCGACACGCGGCTGATGCTCTACGACCTGTTCCTGGACGGCCCAGTCTTTCGTGACGGGCCCTCGGTGGACAAACACCCCGTGGTGGGCGAACTCACCGCCGGGGTCGTGTTTCATGTAGGCGGGGTGCGCCTGGGCTACACCCATGTCTGGCGCTCGCGCGAGTTCAGCGGGCAGGCCAAGGGCGCGGCCGAGTTCGGCTCGCTGCACGCCACCTGGCAGTTCTGAACACGGGGATTCAGAACACCGCGGCCTCGACATCCGGGTAGGTGGTGGCCGCCGACCGGTCGATCTTGTCGTCGAAGCCGGGGTAGTGATCGATCAGGTCACCCATGCGCTCGCGCACCAGCGGCACGGTCTCGAAAGCGGCCAGCCCCTGTTCCACACCGTCCTCGATCCCCTCCCAAAGCGTGACCAGATAACGCTGCAGCCGGGCCAGCGTCTGCGCATCCTCCAGCCGACCGTGGCCGGGTACGACCACCGCCGGCTCCAGCGCGATCAGCTCGTCCAGCAGGTCGATCCATTGCGCGACATCGCCATCCCAGACCGACGGCGCACGATCGCTGTAGACCACGTCCCCGGCCAGCAAGACCCGCGTCTGCGGCAGCCAGATGCTCAGATCGCCCGGCGAATGGGCACCCCCGGAGGGAAGAATCACCACCTCGGTGCCGCCAAGGTCACGGGTGATACGCTCGTCCACCGCAACATTCGGCAACAGCGGCGTGGTGTCACCGGTCGCACCCTCGGTCATCTCGCGGAAATTCTCGACCCAGCCTTCGGCCTCCGTCTCCATACGCGCGGTCGCGGCGGAACCGGCCATGATCTCCGGGTCGGAATCGGCGAAGGCGTGGTTGCCCAGCCAGTGATCCCCGTGGCTGTGGCTGTTCACGATCCAGCGCACCGGCTGATCGGTGACCTCGGCAATCGCCTCGCGCAGCGCCACACCCATGGTCTCGGAGGAACCCGTGTCGAATACCAGCACCCCGTCGTCGGTCACCACGAACGCCATGTTCGCGTTCCAGCCGAGGTTCTCGCGACTGGGGAGATCCCGCGCCGGCGTCATCACCGCATAGACGCCCGGCGCCACCGCCTCGGGCGTCATCGCGTAGTCCTCGGGCGCGGCCGCGTCCGATGGCCCCGCGACGGAGGCCTGCGGTAGCGCAACCACCGAGACTACCAGCGCCAGCGCACCCAACCCGGTCCATCCGCTCATCGTCCGCTCCTTCTATCGGCAAAAATGCCGTTCAAACCCATTTCATAGACTGCACCCGATCACGGAAGTGCCGCCCCGAGCAGTCGTGACCGGCAGCCGACCGTGCTGCGGACACGAATGCGTTAGCATTCCAGAGATACCCCCCTGCACGGAGCCAGTTGTGCGCCGAATCTCCCGCACCTTCCTGACCGGCCTGGCCGCGATCCTCCCGGCCGCGATCACGCTGGCCCTGCTGTGGTGGCTGGGCAGCACCGCCGAGGATGTCCTCGGGGGCTTGCTGCAGGCCGTACTGCCGGATCTGCTCTACTTCCCGGGCATGGGGATACTGGCCGGTATCGGCCTGATCTTCGGCCTCGGGGTGTTGCTTCAGGCCTATGTCGTGCGCTGGCTGTTCGACTGGCTGGAGGGCCTGATGCAGCGCATCCCGGTGATCAAGACGATCCACGGCACGGTGCGCGACGTCACCAACCTGCTCTCCGGCGACATCCATCAACGCTTCGGGAAGGCCGTGCTCGTCACGTTCCCCGGCACCGACTTCAAACTGGTCGGCTTTGTCACCCGCGAGGATTTCGAGGGTCTGCCGGACAACCTGGGGGGGCCGGAGACGCTCGCGGTCTACATGCCCATGAGCTACCAGATCGGCGGCTACACCCTGATGCTGCCGCGCGAGCGGGTCGAGCCGCTGGACCTGCCTCTGGAGGATGCGATGCGCTACGCCCTGACCGCCGGCGTCTCCGCGCGCCAGGACAAAGGAACCGGGTAGAATCCGGCGCATGACGGAACACGACACCCAGCCCCGGATACTGGTCGGCGTCAGCGGCGGCATCGCCGCCTACAAGGCCTGCGAGCTAGTGCGCGAATTGAAGCGCGCCGGCTGCGCCGTGCGCGTGGTGATGACCGCGGGTGCCCGCGCCTTCGTGACCCCGCTGACCTTCCAGGCCCTGTCCGGCGCGCCGGTACGCACCGAACTGCTGGATGCCGAGGCCGAATCCGGCATGGACCATATCGCCCTGGCGCGCTGGGCCGATCGCATCGTGGTCGCCCCCGCGAGCGCCAACCTGATCGCCCGCTACGCCCAAGGCCTGGCGGACGACCTGCTGAGCACCCTGCTGCTGGCCACCACCGCGCCGGTCACCCTGGCGCCGGCGATGAACCACCGCATGTGGGCACACCCGGCCACGCAGGCCAACATTGCGACCTTGGTCGAACGCGGCGTGACCCTGATCGGACCCGACAGCGGCGACCAGGCCTGCGGCGAGCGGGGCGAAGGCCGCCTGCGCGAGCCGGTCGCGATCGCGCGCGAACTGCTGCAGCCGGCCGACGCCCCGCTAGCCGGCCGCCAGGTGCTGATCACGGCCGGCCCCACGTTCGAACCCATCGACCCCGTGCGCTTTATCAGCAACCGCAGCTCCGGGCGTATGGGCTTCGCCCTGGCCGCGGCCGCGCGCGACGCTGGAGCGCGGGTGACGCTGGTGCACGGCCCCACCGCGGAGGCCGTGCCCGCCGGCGTCGAGGGCATGGCCACCGAAACCGCCGCCGCCATGCACGCCGCGGTGATGGAACGCCTGCCCGCGACCGACATCCTGATTGCAGCGGCGGCCGTGGCCGACTACCGTCCGGCCGCACCACAGGCCCAGAAGCTCAAAAAGTCCGACCCCACGATGAACCTGGCCCTGGAACGCACCGAGGACATCCTCGCCGACGCCGCGCGCCAGGCGGCCACGCTCCCCCGGCGCCTGTTCCTGGTGGGCTTCGCCGCCGAGACCGAGCACCTGCGCGAGCACGCCGACGCCAAGCGCCGAAACAAGGGGCTCGACCTGATCGCGGCCAATCGCGTCGGCGAAGGCCTCGCCTTCGGCACCGCCGACAACGAGCTGCTGTGTCTATGGGAGGGCAGCGAGCGCACGCTGCCGAACCAGCCCAAGGCCCAACTGGCGCGGGCGCTGATCGACCTGATCATCGAGCGCCTGAACCCACGCGAAACAGATTAGCAAAAATCCGCGTAAACGCTCGCCCACTCGGGCGGGGATACAAGCGAGCAGCGCGATAGCGCTGCTGGGTTTACGGTATGGGGTCCGGCGGCATAAGCTGTACATGCATCCATGCATAAATGGCGCGCCATGCGGAAGGCCACCAAGATACGCACTTACCCCACGACCGAGCAGGCGGCGTTTCTGAACCGCCAGTTCGGCGCGGTGCGTTTCTGCTACAACACCGGCCTTCGCATCATGTCCCATCGCTACCAGCGCCACGGCCAGTCGTTGAGTGCAAAACACGACATCAAAAAGCTGCTTCCGGTGGCCAAGAAGTCACGCAAGTATGGCTGGCTGAAAGAAGCGGATTCCATGGCTCTCCAGCAGTCGTGCATCAATCTCGACCAAGCCTTCCAGCGCTTTTTCGACCCCAAGCAAAAAGCCGGCTATCCGCGCTTCAAGAGCAAGCGTGGCAAGCAGTCGAGTTACCACTGTGTTGGTATCCAGGCTGGCGAGAACTGGATCAGGGTACCCAAGCTCGGTCCGATCAAGGCCAAGGTGCATCGCAAGGTTGAAGGCAAACTAAAAAGCATCACCCTGACCCGGACGGTCACCGGGAAGCACCACGCCTCGCTGCTCTTCGAAACCGAACAGGTCGCCCCGGAACCGCTGAAGGATGTCGACGCCGCCGGTGTCGTCGGCCTCGACATGGGGTTGTCGCATCTGGCCATTGACTCCACCGGCCATAAGACCTCCAACCCGCGCTTTCTCACCCAGGCCGCAGCCAATCTGCGGCGTAAACAGAAGGCGCTCTCCCGCTGCCAGAAGGGCAGCGCCAATCGGGCGAAAGCCCGGCTGCTCGTGGTCAAGGCTCACGAACGTCTGGCCAACGCCCGCAACGACTTCCAGCACAAGCTCTCTCGACAGATCGTTGACGACAATCAAGCGGTGATCGTCGAGACGCTGAAGGTCCGCAACATGATGAAGAACACCCGCCTCGCCAAGCACATCGGCGATGCGTCCTGGTATGCCTTGGCCGCTAAACTGGACTACAAGGCCATGGAGAAGGGCAAACGTCTGGTCAGGATCGACCCGTGGTTTGCCAGCTCCAAGACCTGCCATGTCTGTCATCACAAGATGGACGCCATGCCGTTGAACGTCCGGTCGTGGGAGTGCCCCGCCTGCCAGACTCATCATGACCGGGACATCAATGCGGCACTGAACATCAAGCACCAAGGCATGATCCATTTGAAGGCGGAAGGGCTGTCCGTCTCTGCCCATGGAGGCTCGCGTAAATCCGGCATGTCGCCGGTTGCTGCCTAAGAAGTGGGAAGCCTCGCCCGTGGCGCGTCAGCGCTTAGGGCGGGGAGCAGTCACTCATTGCCAAGGAACCCCGAATGCCCGTCCCCGAGATTGACCTGAAGATCCTCGACCCGCGCATGGGCGTGGACTTCCCGCTGCCCGCCCCGGCCACCGACGGCTCGGCCGGCGTGGACCTGCGCGCGATGATCGAGGCCCCACTGACGCTGGAGCCGGACGCGGCCGAGCTGATCCCGACCGGGCTGTCGATCCACATCGAGGACCCGGGTTATGCCGGGATGATCCTTCCGCGCTCCGGGCTCGGCCACAAGCATGGCCTGGTGCTGGGGAATCTTGTCGGCCTGATCGACGCCGACTACCAGGGGCCGTTGATGGTCTCCTGCTGGAACCGGGGCGCGAACGCCTACACGCTCGAGGTCGGCGAGCGCCTCGCCCAACTGGTGATCGTCCCGGTCGTCCAGCCGCGCTTCCGCGTGGTCGAGGACTTCGAAGAGACCACCCGTGGCGCGGGCGGCTTCGGCTCCTCGGGGCGCGGCTGAACCGGCGTCAGGTCTCCAGGGCCGAGGCCGGGCCGAAGAACTCGTAGTTCACCCGCTCGTCCGGGATGCCTAGCCCGCGCAGGTGGGCGCGCACCTGCTGCATGAAGGGCTTCGGCCCCAGGAAATAGACATCCACCTCGCGGCTGTCGGGCAGCCATTCGGCGAGCTGCTCACGGGTCAGAAAGCCTTCGGCATGCGGCTGATCGCCGGCACGCGGCTCGCTATAGCAATAGCGACGGGTAAGACCGGACATCTGTTCTGCCTGACGCTCCACCCAGCCGTGAAACGCGTGCACGCCACCGTGCCGCGCACAGTGGAGAAAGTGCACCTCGCGACCGTCCGCCAGCGCCGCCTCGGTCATCGCCATCGCCGGCGTGATCCCGACCCCCGCGGTCACGAAGGCCACGGGACGATCCGACGCCCGCAGCACGAAATCGCCGGCCGGAGGGAAGACGTCCAGCGCGTCACCCTCCTGCACCCGGTCGTGCAGGAACGTCGACGCGACACCGCCTGGCTCGCGCTTGACGCTGATGCGCAGGCTCTCGCCGTTCGCCGCCGCCGACAGGGAATAGTTCCGCCGTACCTCCTCGCCGTCGATCATCAGGCGCAGCCCGAGGTATTGCCCTGGCTGGTGCGGCGGGACGGGCTGACCGTCCACCGGCTGCAGATAGAACGAGGTGATCTCCTCGCTCTCGGGGAACTTGCGCTCCACACGAAAGGCGCGGGCACCACGCCAGCCGCCGGGTTGCTGTTCGTGCGCGGTGTACACGCCCTCTTCGGCCTCGATCAGGATGTCGGCCAGTTGCTGATAGGCCGCGCCCCAGGCCTCCAGCACCGCATCGGTCGCGACCTCCTCGCCCAGCACCTCGCGCATGGCCTGCAACAGGCAGGTGCCGACAATCGGGTAATGCTCGGGCTGCACCTGCAACGACACGTGCTTGTTGACGATCTGGCCCACCAGCGGGCCCAGGGCCTCCAGTTGGTCGATGTGCCGTGCGTAATTCAGGACCGCATTGGCAAGGGCCCGTGCCTGTTCGCCACTGGCCTGATGCGCCTGGTTGAACAGCGGCTGCACCTCCGGGTAATCGCGCAGCATGATCTCGTAGAAGTGACGGGTGAGGGCTTCGCCGCCGGATTCCAGCAACGGCACGGTTTGCTGGATGATCGCCTTCTGTTCGGTCGAGAGCACGGGACACCTTTTTTTAATGTATATGATGCGCAGCTTTATACCCGCCACGGCGTCACCGGTCAAACCATGCATATAGAATCGACCTTCCAGGAGACGCTGACCATGGCCGCCCCGACGCACCCACAAGGCGGGGTGCTAAACTGCACGGCTGCGAAACCCGACAACCGGACCCGCCATGGATACCCAGACGGCCCATTCCGTTGCCCACGTACTGATTGAAGCGCTGCCCTATATCCAGCGCTTCGCAGGCAAGACCATCGTGATTAAGTACGGCGGCAACGCCATGACCGAGGACCACCTGAAGGCCTCGTTCGCGCGTGACATCGTTCTGCTCAAGCAGGTCGGCGTGAATCCAGTGGTCGTGCATGGCGGCGGGCCGCAGATCGGTGAACTGCTGAAACGCCTGGGCAAGGAGACGGAATTCGTCAACGGCCTGCGCGTGACCGACCGCGAGACCATGGACGTGGTGCAGATGGTGCTCGGCGGGCTGGTGAACCAGGAGATCGTGTCGCTGATCAACCGCTTCGGCGGCCGGGCCGTCGGCCTGACCGGCAAGGACGGGCAGATGATCCGCGCGACCCCGTTGCGCGACTACGGCGCGGCCGAGGGCGAACCCAGCGTCGACCTGGGCCATGTCGGCCAGGTGGAAGGTGTGGACCCGAGCATCGTCCACACCCTGGATCAGAGTGACTTCATCCCGGTCATCGCCCCGATCGGCTTCGACCGCGACGGCAAGGCCTACAACATCAATGCCGACACCGCGGCCGAGAAGCTCGCCGTGGTGCTGGATGCGGAGAAGCTGTTCCTGCTGACCAACACGCCAGGTGTACTCGACGGCAGCGGGGCGCTGCTACCGCGCCTGTCCGCGCCGGAGGTGGATGCCATGATCCGCGACGGCACCATCCACGGCGGCATGATTCCGAAGATCCGCTGCGCTCTGGATGCCGTGCGCAGTGGCGTGAACGCCACCCACATCGTGGACGGCCGAGTGGAACACGCGGTACTGCTGGAGCTACTGACCGACCAGGGTGTGGGGACGTTGATCAGTCGTTAACGCGGCCGTTCAGCACCAGTTGCTGAAAGTCGCGGCGGTCCAGATCCAGGCGCTCGTGGATCGCGGACAGGCGCTCACGCTGGCCCCGACGGTACTGGCGCTCGCGAGCAATGCGCGCGTCCAGCTCGTCCAGCTCCGCCCGGTAACGATCCGCCAGCGCGGAGTTTTCATTGGCGCCGTCCAGCTGCCGGCGGATGCGCTCGCGCTCACGCAACAGGGTCTTTTCCTGGGCCTCGCTGCGCAGGACGTTGCCGCCAATCGATCGCTCGCGGCGCTCGCGCAGCTCCTCGATCTCCTCCAGCGAGGTGTAAGCCCGACGCAACTGGTGCTCGCGCGCAACTCGATCCTGTCGCGCGCGTTGCGTCGCCTCCAGGTTGCGTTCCGCCTGCTCGCGCTCGGCCGCGGCCTGCGCCCGCTCCTCGGCGCTCATCGGGGCCGGCAGGATCTCGCGCATACGCCCCTCGGAGTCGTAGATGCGGCGTTCGCGCTGGCTGGTCTCGGGCTGCGGAGTGCTGGAATAGTGTACGGTCCCGTTATCATCCACCCAGCGGTAGATATCCGCCTGGACCGGGACCGCGAGCCCCAGCAGCAACGCACCGGCCAGCGCCGGGCGAAAAACCCCTGACCGCTGCCCGTTCCACACACCCCAAATGACCATTTTCGAACACCTCGGACTCGTCTTCATCGCCATCGTGGCCAACGGGTTCTCCGCGTTGGCCGGTGGCGGGGCGGGCCTGTTGCAATTGCCCGCCCTGATTTTTCTGGGCCTTCCCTACCCCGTGGCACTGGCCACCCACAAGATCGCATCCGTGGCTCTGGGTGCCGGTGCCGGCTTGCGCCACTTCAAGAAAAGCACATTCGAGCCCACGCGCCTAGCCATTATCCTGCTGGCCGGTCTGCCTGGGGTGTTAATCGGTGCCTGGCTGGTGTTGGGGATCCCGCCGCGGGCCGGCGAAATCGCCCTGGGTCTGCTGACCATCGGCCTCGGCTGGTACTCCTGGCGCCGCCCACAGCTCGGGCAGGTGGTGCGCGAGATCGGCTTTTCCTGGAGCCACGCCCTGATCGGCGCGGCCGGTCTGTTCCTGATCGGCATCCTGAACGGCTCGCTGGCCTCGGGCACGGGGCTGATGGTCACCCTGTGGCTGGTGCGCTGGTACGGCATGAACTATACCCAGGCGGTCGCCTACACCATGGTCCTGGTCGGCCTAGTCTGGAACGGGGCGGGCGCCCTGATGCTCGGGACGCTCGGCACGGTGCAGTGGGACTGGCTGCCGGCGCTGCTGGTGGGCAGTTTTGTTGGCGGATACCTGGGCGCCTGGGCGGCCCAGCACTACGGCAACCGCCTGGTCAAGCGCGCCTTCGAGGTTGTCACCGTCCTCACCGGGATCGCCCTGCTGCTGCCCGTGCCCTGACGCCCTGCCTCACCAGGGTAATCCACCATGAAGCACACGAAGGCACGAAAGGCGACCATGCGCTTCGTGCAGGAAGGGCATGGCCTGGAAGTGATTGGCCGTCCCCGCAAATCCGCAGAGCGAAATGGGTTTGGCGGCAACATCCACCCACTCCGCGATCTTCGAGTCCTCTGTGGCGCAACGGCCTTGGCCCTTCTTCGGGCCTTCACGCGCTTGGCGCTAGCAAACGCGGGCTATTCGTCGGCCTCGGCGTCGCCCGGGCTTTCGCAGCGGTTGAGGAGGTCGAAGTGCTCGATCCCTTCGAGGAGGCCCCGCGCGTGCGTGGCCCCGGCGAAGAAGATGCGCTGGAAGCCGCGCAGGCTCTCCAGCTCTGGCTGGTGGTTGCCCACCACCGTCCCCAGCAGGCGCCCGCGCAGCATGTCCTCGTCGTTGCCGGAATCGCCGGCGACCAGCACGTGTTCCAGCGGGATGCCCCACTTGTCGGAGAGATAGCGCACCGCCAGGCCCTTGGAGGCGCGCACCGGCAGCAGGTCGAGGAACCGGTCGTGCGAGTAGATCACCCGGGCGTGCAGGTCCTCGCGGTACAGCCGGGTCTCCACCGTCTTCGCATCCAGACTGCCGGGCGGCTCGACGAAAAAGCTGACCTTGAATGCGCGCTGATCCACATCCGGCTGAAGGACCAGATTTTTCTCCTGCTGCAGACATTCGCGCAGCCGGTCCGGCTCCCAGCGATGACTGATATGTCGCGCCCAGCCGCGATCCTCGGTCTGCTTGGTGCCGTAGTGGATCTCGCTGCCCACCGAGGTGATCCAGACGTCCGGGGTGGGCACGCCATGCTCCTCGAGGATCGCCGCGGCCGAATCGATGCGCCGGCCGGTGGCGACACCAAAGGCAACCCGCTTGCGATTGCGCTTGAGCCAGGCGACGAAGGCACGAGTGGCCTTGTCATCGCCCAGCAGGGTGTTGTCGATGTCGGTGATCACGGCGCGATCCATCTGCGCCAGGTGGCCGGAGACCCGGCGCTCGTGGTGGCGCTCCTGGCGCACCTCGCGGGTCAGCGACTTCACCAGCTTGACGTATTTCTCGGCGTGGCCGTCCCAGGAATAGTGCTGGCGCACGCCCTTGAGCCCGGCGCGCGAGTAACGCTGCCAGCGCGGACGATCCGCCAGGATGCCCTGGATCGCGTCGGCGATGCCCTCCGGGTCCAGCGGATCGATCAACTGGCCGTTGTGGCAGCGCGAGATGATCTCCTCCGGTCCGCCGTCGTTGGTGGCCACAATGGGGGCGCCGCTGGCCGCGGCCTCGATCAGGGTCAGGCCGAAGGGCTCGGTCAGCGCCGGGTTCACGAACACGCCCTTGCTGGAGGCCACCAGGCGGTAGAGATCCGGCACGTCGTCGGAGTCGTGGTGCTTCGGGTAGGCCACCAGGCCATGCAGGTCGTGGCGATCGATCCGCAGGAGCAGATCGGTCATGACATCGCGCGCGCCCTTGTCGAGGTCGGCGATGTCGTCACGGTTACCGGCAACGATCAGCAGGTTCGCGTTCTCGCGCAGCCAGTCATTCCCGGCGTAGGCCTCCAACAGGCCGCGGATGTTCTTGCGCTCGTCGGCGCGCGACAGGGCCATGATCAGCGGGCGATCGGGGGTTTCCAGGAAGCGCCGGACGGCGGCCCAGATCGGGGGCTTGCGCTGGCCCCGTTTCGGCGGATGGAAGCGCGTCAGGTCGGTGCCCGGCGGAATCACCTCCATGCGCTCCGGCTGATAGTTGTCGTAGGTCGCGTACTGTTCGCCAATCTCCTGGCGGGTACTGGCAATCACGCGGTGGGCATGGGCCAGCGCCTCCTCCTCCGCATGAATGCGGGTGGAGATGTTGTAGCGCGCCTCGATGTCGGCGTCCGACATCCCGCTCTCGCGCAGGCGTTCGCGCTTGACCCGCCCCAGCGAGTGGCCGGTCTGCAGCATCGGCGCGCCCAGCAGGTTCGACAGCTGCACCGCGACATGCCCGGCATCGGCGTAATGCCCGTGGATCACGTCCGGCCGCAGCCCCACCCGCCGGATATGCCCCAAGGCGTTGTCGGCGAAGCAGTCCAGATAGGGCCAGAGCTTCTCCTTGCGCAGGTAGCGCCGCGGGCCGCAGTCCAGGCGCACGATATGGGCCCCGTCGCCCAGGTCTTCTTCCGGTTCGGCGTAGTCGGCGGATACCTTGCTGTCGACCACCCGCCGGGTCAGCAGGTCAACCCGGCCGACCTGCGGGTGGCGGGCCAGCGCGCGCGCGAGTTCGACCACGTAGAGCGTCTGCCCGCCGGTGTCGGCGTCGCGACCCAGCTCCAGCTCCCGTCCGCGGACTAGGCCGTGGACACTGATCAGGACGAGATAAAGGCCTTCACCGTCGCGTGACTTGCTCTGGGTCTTTTTCATGGCACCTCGGGTTCCGGGCTGTCGAACAGGCTGAGGGTCTCGGGGTTGTCGATCAGGCCCTGCGAAACAAGCACCGCGGTCGCCGACCAGGTCTGGCGATAGTTGGCTCGCCGGCCGACCAGACGACCATGGCGCCCGTCGTAGTACTCCGGCCAGTTATCGCGATACAGACGCTCGGCCGCGACCGCATGCACGCTACGCGCGAGATCCGGCCGCCCGACGCGCAGGGCCGCGCCGGTGAACGCCCACAACAGTGCCGGCCAGTTGCCGCCGTTGTGGTAGGACCACGGGGTGTTCTTGGGATCGGACCCGGTCAGCAGGCGCCACTCCTCGCCCACCATCGCCGGATAGCAGATCTTGACCGGCATGGTCCCGATCAGGTCCTCGAAGCGCTGCTCGAAGGTCTGCATGATCGACCGCGACTGGTGCTCGTCGGCCAGCCCGAACAGCACCGCCAGCAGGTTGCCGAAACTGAAGAAGCGAAAGTCCATGCGTCCGGGGCCGAGGTTGCCGACCAGGTAGCCGCTCTCCGAGGGGATCCAGTCCACCAGCCAGTCGGGGATGCTCTCGGGGTAAATGTTCAGCGAGTTCTCGGACTCGTGGCCGAAGTGCTCGGTGCGATAGCGATGGATATCGTTCAGCCGCTCGAGATCCAGCCAGTAGTAATTGCGAATGTAATCGGACAGCTGCCGCGTACGAATCGCGGACTGCTCGCACAAGAGCTCCGAGTCCTTGTCGCAGGGTTCGAGCATCGCCAGCGAGGCCTTCAGCATCCCGTAGAACAGGGCCTGGATCTCCAGCGGGTGGCCGAACACCCCCATGCGCCGATCGATCATGAAGCTGCCGTCCGGCACCAGCAGGGTCGGGAAGACCTCGAAACGGTCCTGCAGGCAGATGCTCAGGATTAAGCGGATGCCGCGCTGTACATCGGCACTCTTGATGAAATCGGTATCGCCCGTGCGGTTCTGGTAGGCCCGCAGCAGCAGCACCCACCACATCATCGAATCCACCGGCGCCACACGCCCGATCGCGCGATCGCCGAAGTCCGCCGCCAGGGACTCGCGCCCGTTCTCGTCGGTGAACACGCGGAAGCTCGCCGGCATCACCCGCGGCAGGCGGCGATGGCCCTCGATCTCTTCCTGGGTATCGCGGATCTGCAGGATCAGCGCGAGGAAGTCGCGCACCACCTCGGGCTCGTCGTTCAGCAGATAGACCAGCCCCGAGGGCACAAAGTCACGGATGAAGCAGTCGGCATAGTTTTCCGCAGGCGCCCGCTCGTCCAGGCTGGCCACCGTGCCCACCGTGCGCCCGCGATAGCGCACCTCGGCATCGTGCAACAGCTGGTAGGCGGATTCGAGCGTCGGATTGCGGGCGTCGGGCGGGAGCTGATTCATAAACACCGGGTTCAGGGAAACGCTAGTTGATAATGTACTCACTCGCGCGCGAGTCGATTGTGTTTGCAGACACGGCTCGGCGAATGAGTTGAAACCATGCTACATGAGCGCACCGCCGCGCTGGATACGGCCACGCATCGACCGCCTCCTCTTTCACTGGTTCGAGTCGCATCACTCCGATCAGGCCTGCTCGGGGTGACGCGGCAGCGGCGGCTCCGCGGCCGGGCGCGCGAACAGGTAGCCCTGACAGAGATCCACGCGTTCCTTGAGCCAGCGCCACTCGTCCACAGTCTCCACGCCCTCGGCCACCACCCGGATATCCAGATCCTTGGCCAGCTCGATGATCTTTTCGAGGATCTTCTGCTGGTAGATGTCCTGGTCGATCCCGCTGACCAGTTCGCGGTCGATCTTCACGAAATCCGGGCGCAGTTGCGACAGCATGTTGAGCGATGCGTACCCCGCCCCCAGGTCGTCCAGGGCGACCTGGAACCCGGCGCGGCGATAGCGCTCGACGATCCGCGACAGGTGCTCCATGTCGTTGACCTGGTCGCTCTCGATCACCTCGAACACGAAGCCGGCGGGCCCCGGCTGGCCCGGCACGCGAGACATGATCTCGCGCACGGTCGTTTCCAGGCAGAAGGCCGGGTCATAAATCGCGGTCGGGTTGAAGTTGATGAACAGATGGCTACGGACCCCGCGCTCACTGGCACGACGGATGGCATTGATCCGGGCGGAACGATCCAGATGGAACAGCAGCTCGGCATTGCGCGCCGTCTTGAACAGGTCCAGCGGCGGGATGATGTCGCCATCCGGTGTGGAGGCGCGCACCAGGGCCTCGTAGGCAAAGACCTCGGTGGGGTTCGCGGCATGCACAATCGGCTGGAAGTGGAAGTCCAGGGTGTCGTTGGCCAGGATCGCCGAGAGATCGCGCGCGTTGTGCCGCGCAATCAGCGTGGACAGCAGATGGGTGTCCTGCAGATGCGCCAGCCCGAAGTCCTCGCCTTCCGGCACGAAGGTCGCGCGGCAACCGGCCTGCTCGGAGCTGCTCAGGGCCTGCTCCAGCCTTACCAGCATCTCGCCCAGCCCGCCGGCACCCTTGACCGGCAGGGCCAGGATGCCCGAGCTCGGCTCTGCGCAGGGCAATTGCTCGTCCACCATGCGTTGGCGCAGGGCCGCGCGGGTGTGCGCCAGCACCGGTGCCAGGTAAAGAGTGCCGGAGGCCGCCGGCAGCAGATCGATACGTTCGCAATCGGGACAACCCACGACCACCTCCAGCGGTCCAGTCTTTGGCCACCCGGCCGAGAACCGGGGATAATTTTCCCGGTCCACCGGAAGACCCATTCTCGGTTCGCAAACAATAGCATCAACCCGGAGATCACATGAGTTCATCCCCACGCCCGACCGACGCCGAACTGCGTGACCGCCTGACACCGGAGCAGTATCACATCGCCCGCGAGGGCGGGACCGAGCGGCCATTTACCGGCGCCTACAACAACCACAAGGCCGACGGCCTCTATCACTGCGCTGCCTGTGGCGCGCCGCTGTTCGACTCCGCGGCCAAGTTCGACTCGGGTAGCGGCTGGCCCAGCTACACGGCCCCCGTGTCCGCTGCTGCCGTCGACGAACACCGCGACCGCACTCTGGGAATGGAGCGCACCGAGGTACGCTGTGCCGCCTGCGACTCCCACCTGGGCCACGTCTTCCCGGACGGTCCGGAACCCACCGGGTTGCGCTACTGCATCAACTCGGCGGTGCTCGAGTTCCATCCGCGCGGCTGACCCAGTTACCCGAACCGGGCCATGAGGCCCGGGCCCAATGCCGAAGGGAATCTCATGTCCGGCCAGACCACCCCGCGCGAGCGCGCGAACGTCCTGATCCTTGCCCTCGGCCAGGCCCTGTTCCTGATCGCCGCGGTCACCGTGATGACCCTGAGCGGCGTGGTCGGCGAGCGCCTGGCCAGCGACCCGTCGCTGGCCACCCTGCCGGTCGCCGCGATGATGATCGGGACCCTGGTCATCACCCTGCCGGCGTCGCTGTTCATGAAACGCTTCGGAAGGCGCACAGGCTTCCTGCTGGGGGCGGGTGTCGGCGGCTTCGGAGGGGCGGCAATCGCCGCGGTCGGGGTATTCGCCGAGGCCTTCTGGATCTTCGTGCTCGGCAATCTCCTGCTGGGCGCCTACCAGGCCTTTGCGATGTACTACCGTTTCGCCGCGGCGGATGTCGCCAGCGACGCCTTCCGCCCGCGCGCCATCTCCCTGGTCATGGCCGGGGGCGTGGCCGCGGCCTTCCTCGGGCCGTGGAACGCCCATCATGCCCAGGCGCTGCTGCCCGACACGCCCGAGGCCGGCCCCTACCTGCTGCTCGGGGCACTCGCCCTGCTGGCCATGCTGCTGCTGGCCTGGCTGCGCGTACCCGCACCGCCGGCAGCGGAACGTGCCGTATCCCGTCCCCTGCGCGAAATCATGCCCCGGGGCCGGTTCGTCGTTGCGCTGACGACGGCCGCCCTGGGCTACGCCGTGATGATCCTGCTGATGACCGCAACTCCGCTGGCCATGCGTCAGGCCGGCTTCGACATGGGCCAGGTTGCCCTGGTGATGCAGTGGCACGTGCTCGGGATGTTCGCACCCTCCTTCGTCACCGGCCACCTGATCACGCGTCTCGGACTTACGCGGGTGCTGGCGCTGGGCAACGCGCTGGTGCTGTTCAGCGTGGCCACCGCCGCGCATGGCGACACCCTGGGGCACTTCTGGCTGGCGCTGTTCCTGCTGGGGCTCGGTTGGAACTTCCTGTTCATCGGCGGCAGCACCCTGCTGACCACGACCCACACGGCCGGCGAAAAGGGCAAGGTCCAGGGCGTGAACGACCTGACGGTGTTCGCCCTGGTCACCGCCGGCTCCCTGCTGGCCGGCGCACTGCTGCGCCCGCTGGGCTGGGATGGCCTGAACCTGGCGATGCTACCGGTGATCGCGGTACTGACCGTCGCCATCCTCTGGCTCTGGCGCGACGACGCCCGCGCCCCGGCACGCGCCTGACGACCCATTCCCACCGGCCACGCTCGGCCTCCCGCCGTGCAGTCCACGATCATGGCGCATCATCGGGTGTTTACGGTGGCTTCGCCGGGCCGCCTGCCACGCGATCTCTCGCGAGCGCACCGCGCCCGTTGTTGATCAAAAACTGGCTTCTTTGCTCGTGCAAAGAAGTACCCAAGAAACACGCCCGACTGCCGCGACCCCGGCCCGCTACGCGGGCCGGGGTTTCCCTCGCTCCGAGGCTTTTCGCGGGCGGCGCTGAACTCGCTACGCTGCGCTTCGCTCAGACATCCAGCGCCCCGTGTCTATTTAGAATCGTCCCGCGAAAAGCCTCTCCACTCGGCGCGACGACAACGGGGAGGTAGGTCAAACAACGGCTGGCCTGACAATTGTGCTCATGGATAAAGGCTAGGTCTTCGAACATCCTGGGCACGCTCGGCCCCTGGCCGTTGCGTGCCGCGCCCGCGAAGCGGGCGCCGGGGGGCGTAGGATGTGATGAGCGCAGCGAATCGCATCAGGGTGTCGCACGGCGTGGGGAACGGTGCGTTTCGCTGCGCTCAACCGCACCCTACGGGATACCGTCTGTTTTGACCTTCTCCTCCCGTATGAAGCCCCTCGCGGAGGGCGTGATGGGCCGGCCAGTTAACAATAGACATGGGGCGCTGGATGTCTGAGCGAAGCCGCAGGCGTAGCGAGTTCAGCGCCGCCGGCCCGAGGGCCCTGGAGCAAGGTTCCCGGGCGAAATCCGGGTGCGCCTCGAAGGGTACTTTCTTGGGCAAGCAAGAAAGTACCTCGCGGTGCGCTCGCGAGAGAGCGCGTGGCAGACGGCCGGACGAAAGCACCGTAAACACCAGATGATGAACCAGGCCTACCCACAACCGTCGCCGGCAGCAGTCCGCAGCCGTCTGCCGAAATCCTGAGCGATCAGGGCGCGGCGCGGGCGCCCCGGCGCTCGCCATCGACGTCATCGACCTCGGCGTCGAGGTCGTGCAGGCGGCGGGTGGTCGCCAGCGGCGAGGTCGTGCCGCGGGCGACCATGCGGTAGGCCGCCGGGATCACGAACAGCGTGAACAGCGTGGCGAACAACACCCCGGAGAACACCGCCACCCCGATCACGAAGCGCGTCTCCTCACCCGGACCGGAAGCCAGGATCAACGGGATCGAACCGGCCACAGTGGTCAACGCGGTCATCAGCACCGGCCGCAGACGCATGCGCGAGGCCTCGAGGATCGCGGTATCGAAATCGCGCCCGCGATCGCGCAGCTGGTTGGCGAACTCCACGATCAGGATGCCGTTCTTCGCTGCCAGTCCGATCAGCATGACCATGCCGATCTGGCTGTAGATGTTCAGCGTCTGACCGGTGACCGTCAGTCCGATCAGCGCCCCGACCACCGCCAGCGGCACGGTCAGCATGATCACCAACGGATGGACGAAGCTCTCGAACTGCGCCGCCAGGACCAGGAACACCACCAGCAGGGCCAGCGCGAACACGAACAGGATGGCCTCGGAGCCACTGCGCAGGTCCAGCGACTCGCCCTTGTAGTCGATCCCGGCCTCGGCCGGCAGCAGCTCGGCCGCCTTCGCGTCCAGGGCGTCCAGGGCCTCGCCCAGGGTCATGCCGTCACGCAGCCCGGCGGTCAGGGTCACCGCGCGCGAACGGTTGTAGCGCTCCAGCGACGACGGACCGGCCTGCTCCTCGTAGGTCACCAGGCTGGACAACGGCACCATCGAGCCAGAGCTGGAGCGCACGTAGAGGTTGTCGATATCCCCGGGCGTGCGGCGCTGGTCGGCCAGACCCTCGATGATGACGTCGTATTCCTCGCCACGGTCGACAAAGGTGGTCACGTCGCGGCCGCCCAGCACGATATCCAGCGTGCGCCCGACATCGCGCATGGAAACGCCCAGATCCCCCGCACGGTCGCGGTCCAGACGCACGTTGAGCTGCGGCTGGGTGGGTTCGTAGTCCAGGTCCACGCGGGTCAGGCCGTCGATGCCCTCGGCGGCCTCGCGCATGATCTCGCCCCATTCCTCGAGCTGATCGTAGTCCGGCCCGGAGATGACAAACTGCACCGGCGGGCCGATACGGCCACTCGAGAGCCCCTGACGCATGATCACCCGCGCCTCGACTCCCGGCATCTCGTCGATGATGCCGCGGATCTGGTTGATGACCTCCTGACCCGAAACATCACGGTCATCCCAGTGCTCCAGGATCGCGATCACGAAGCCGTTGTTCATCAGCTCCGAACCACCAAAACCGCGCGGCGTGCGCACCAGTGCACGGCGAATCGGGCCATCCTCGATCAACGGCTGGATGCGTGCCTCGACCTCGGCCATCTGCCGGCTCATGTACTCGAAGTTGGCACCCTCGGGGCCATCCACCAGCACGAAGAAAGATCCGCGGTCCTCCTGCGGGGCAAATTCTTCGGGCAGTTCCGCGAACAGGTACCAGCCGCCCGCCAACACGGCGGCGAGGAGCGGCAACACCAGCCAGGAGCCCTTGAGCCCCTTCGCCAGTATCCGACCATAGCCGGCCTCCAGCGCGGCAAAGCCGCGGCCGATATAACGCGCCACGCCGGTCTCGTCGTCGCCCTTGTGCATGAGGCGCCCGGCCAGCACGGGGGCCAGGGTCAGTGCCACGATGCTGGAGAAAAACACGGCGATGGCCATGGCGATGGCGAACTCTGTGAACAACTGGCCCACCGTGCCGTCGAGGAAGGCCAGCGGCACGAATACCGCGATCAACACGGAGGTCGTCGCGACGATCGCGAAGCCCACCTGCCCGGCGCCGCGATAGGCCGCCAGCAACCCCGGCTCGCCGCGCTCGATGCGCCGGTGGATGTTCTCCAGCATCACGATCGCGTCATCCACGACCAGGCCGACCGCCAGCACCAGCGCCAGCAGGGTGAGCAGGTTGACCGAGAATCCGAACAGGCTGATGCCAATGAAGGCCGCGGTGATCGCCACCGGGACGGTGACCGCCGGGATCAGGGTCGCGCGCCAGCTGCCCAGGAACAGGTAGATCACGAACACCACGGCCGCGGTCGCCACCGCGAGGGTGATGTAGACCTCGCGGATCGCGCCCTCGATGAACACCGATTCGTCGTAGGTGGTCACCAGCGAGGTACCCTCCGGCAGGGAGCCCTGCAGGCTGGCCGCCATGGCCTTCACGCCGTTGGCCACCTCCAGCACGTTGGCGTTGGACTGGCGGATGATCCCCAGCCCGATCATGTCCTCGCCATTGCCGCGGAACTCGCTGCGCTCGGTATCCGCCCCCACGTTCACCTCGGCGACATCGCCCAGGCGCACCAGTTGTCCGCCCTCGCCTCGCTTCAGCACCAGACCGGAGAAATCCTCGGGCGTGCGGTACTGGCGTTCCACGCGTACGGTGAACTCGCGCTCCAGCGAATCCAGGCGCCCGGCGGGCAGTTCCACGTTTTCCTGCTGCAAGGCGTCAGCGATGTCGGTCACGGTCAGCTCGCGCGCGGCGAGGGCCTCGCGGTCGACCCAGATGCGCATCGCGTAACTGCGGGCGCCGCCCCGGCGCACCAGCCCCACGCCATCCACTACCGAGAGGCGGTCGATCAGGTTCCGCTCGGCGTAGTCCGCCAGCTCCAGCGCATCCATCGTGGTGCTGGCAAGGTTCAGCCACAGGATCGGGTTGGAATCGGCATCCGCCTTGGTCACTTCGGGCGGGTCGACTTCGTCGGGCAGATCGCCCAGTACCCGGCTGACCGCCTCGCGCACGTCATTCGCGGCGGCGTCGATGTCGCGACTCAGATTGAACTCGATGGTGATGCGCGAGCGCCCGTCCTCGCTGGAGGACTGCATGAAACGGATCCCCTCGATCCCCGCGATGCGGTCCTCGATTCGCTGGGTCACCTCGCGCTCGATGATCTCGCCACTGGCGCCCGGATAGATGGTGTCCACCGTCACCACCGGCGGATCGACATCCGGATACTCGCGCAGAGGAAGGCTGTCGTAGGCGATCAGGCCGAAGGTGATCAGCAGCAGGTTGAAGACAATCGCCAGCACCGGCCGGCGATTGGCGACGTCCGAGATAATCATGTGTCGGCCCCGGCCTCGCCGTTGCCGTTATCGGAATCCGGTACGCGCGGCGGGAGCACACGCACTTCGCGCCCGTCACGAACCCGCGAGACCCCTTCGGAGACCACGGTATCCCCCGGCTCCAGGCCATCCAGCACCTCGGCGTAGCCCGGGTCGCGGCGGCCAATACGGATGCGCATGCGCTCCACCGTGCCGTCGTCGCGCAGCCGGAACACGAAGTGCTGATCGGCGACCTGCTGGATGGCACCCTCCGGCACCCCCGGGCGTTCGACCGGGTCCAGCGGCAGACGGATGTTTACCAGCATGCCGGGGCGCAGCAATAGATCGGGATTCTCGACCAGGGCGCGCACGTTCAGGGTACGGGTAGCCACGTCCAGACGATTGCTGACCGCCGCCACCTGCCCCGCGAACTCTCCGCTCGCGCTGCGGCCCGCTACTTCCATACCCAGACCGATGGCGGCGGCATGGCGCTCGGGCACGGCGAAATCGACTTTCACCACCGATACATCATCCAGCTCCACGATCGCGGTACCCGGACTCACCAGGGAGCCGGGGCTGACCTGGCGCAAGCCCAAACGGCCGCTGAACGGGGCCCGGATCACCCGGTTCGCAACCCGCGCCTCCGCGGCGGCCAGACGGGCCTCGGCCTCGTTCAGCCGCGATCGCTGCTGATCCACCTGCTGCTGCGTGACCACGCCATCGGCCACCCGGTCGCGCACACGGTCCAGTTCGCGCCGGGCCTCGTCCACCTGCACGCGGATCTCGCGCAGGGCGGCGCGTTCTTCGTCGGCGTCCAGGCGCACCAGCACGTCTCCGGCCTCGACCGCATCGCCATCATCGAACAGGATTTCGACCACACGCTCGGTCACGCTCGCGGTCACCACGACCGACTCGTTGGCCTCCACCGTGCCCAGGGATTCGACCATGGTCTCGAAGGTGCGCGGAGCCACCTCGCTGACCCGCACCGGCGTGCGCTCGTCGCGTTGGGACGCGGCGGGGGCATCGCCTCCCTCGTCACGGGCGCCATCCTCGGGGCCGAACGCAAACCAGGCCGCGGCCACGATCGCCACAACCAGGACCAGCCCCAGGAACCCGCCTATCGCCTTCACTTGCCTTTCCCCCGACACGAATGCGGCCCGGCATCTAGTGTCCTTTAACAAAAGTTCGTATTTTTATCGAGGCGATCGGTTAGACGGGCGATCGACGCGATAATTTGATCGGCTGTTTTGCGCCAGATGAACGGTCGAGGCTCATCGTTGTACGTCTTCAGGTATTCGCGGATGGAGTCTTCGAGTTCGCGAGTACTGCGATGCGATTGACGCTTGATCCAGCGCTGCGAGATGAGCGCGAAGAAGCGTTCGACCAGGTTGATCCAGGACGCCGAGGTCGGCGTGAAGTGCACGTGGTAGCGCGGTCGTGCAGCGAACCAGGCCCGAACCTTTTCGGTCTTGTGGGTGCCGTAGTTGTCCAGGATGAGGTGGACGTCGAGATCGTCGGGGACCTGGCGATCGATCTCGTTGAGAAACGCCAGGAACTCCTTGGCGCGATGCCTTCTATGGAGTTTGCCGATGACCTCGCCGGTGGCCACATCCAGTGCCGCGAACAGGGTGGTCGTGCCATGGCGCAGGTAGTCATGGGTGCGGGTCTCGGGATGGCCGAACGACAACGGCAACGCCGGCTGGGACCGGTTCAGGGCCTGGATCTGGCTCTTTTCGTCGACGCACAGCACCAAGGCGCGGTCCGGTGGGTGCATGTACAGGCCCACGATATCGTGCACCTTGGCCACGAAGTGCGGATCCGTGGACAACTTGAAGGTCTCGAGCCGATGCGGCTTGAGACCGAAGGCCCGCCAAATCCGGCTGATGGCCATCGCATTGAGCCCGGTCTCCTTGGCCA